>NZ_JAMDGS010000011.1:0-273973 GCF_028657055.1 Pseudomonas aphyarum | reverse complement strand
CGACAGCACTTGCAGGTCGCCCACGTAGTCTTCAACGGTGAGGCTGAAGTGCGTTTCGTTAGCTGGGTTGAACATAGTGTGCTCCCTGTTCGAATGTCATCCGTTACGCCCGCAGTCGCAAACGCTGCAGCCAGGACGAAGTGGCGCCCAAGGCGTCACGCAATTGGTCGGCAGAAATGTTGCGCTCTGCCGCGTCAAAGGCCAGCGCGGTGCGCAGCGCGGGCCAGCAGTGTGTCGGCAGATGTGCCGGGGCTTGCAGTTCGCGATCCAGGTGGTCGTCACGGGCCTGGGTCGAGGGCAAGCGGCGGAACGGGTGTTTGCCGCCCGCCAGTTCATAGATCACGCAGGCCACGCCGTACACGTCCGCGCTGGCCGACAGCGGTTGGCCCTCAAGCAGTTCGGGGGCGGCGTAGCCCGGGGTCCAGGCGTTGAAGCGCTCGCGGCTCAGGTGCGGCAGGCCGGGCAGGATGCCCTCCTCGGCTTGCCCGAGACCGAAGTCAAACAGGCGCACGCCGTCTTCGCTGAGCATGACGTTGCTCGGTTTCATGTCACCGTGCAGCACGCCGCGACGGTGGGCGTAGGCCAGCGCGTCGAGCAGCGGCAGCGCGATGTCGCGCAGTTCTTTCCACGGCAGGCCCAGCGGCCGCTCGCAGAGCAGTTTGTCCAGGGTCAGGCCACGCATGAGTTCCATGGTGATGAAGGCCCGCTGGCAATCGGTGTCGACTTCGAACGTGTGCGGTCGCAACACGTTGTCGTGGCGCAGGCGTCGGGTCAGGGCGAACTCGCTGTAGAGCAAGGCACTGGCGTCCGGCGACTCGGCAAATTCTTCGCTGAGGATTTTCAGCGCAATGTAGGGATCGGGATCGCCGAACTGTTCGTGCAACAGATCCCGGGCCCGGTAAACCGCACCCATGCCACCGGCCCCGAGCAGGCGCTCGAGGTGATAGCGGCCGGCGAGTACGTCCGGCAGCGCACCGATGCTGGCCTTGGTCGGCGCCAGCAAAGGCTCTGCCTTTTTTTCCTTGGCGAAGGCGAAGTAGGTCAGGTTGTTGGCCTGCTCTTCGCTCATCAGCAAGTCGTCGACTGAGGATTCGATTTCAGTCATTGGCGGATCACCACGGCAGTCAGATTGTCGCGAGCGGCGCCACGCAGGGCGCCGTCGAACAGACGTTCCAGCGCCACATGCGGCGCCGCCAGGCTGAGAGCGTTGCCAAGGGCATCGCTGCTCAAGCCTTGATACAAACCATCGCTGCACAGCAGGAACACATCGCCCGGATACACCTCGAGCTCCAGCACATCCAGCGTCAGTTGTTCCGCCGCGCCGACCGCCCGGGTCAAGGCCTGGGCTGCCGGGTGTGCCGCTGCCTGTTCGACGCTCATCTGTTGCTCGTCGATCAGTTGTTGCTGCAGAGAATGATCCTTCGACAGCTGATACAACCGCTGCCCGCGCCACAGGTAGCAACGGCTGTCACCGGCCCAGATGCAGGCCGCGCGATTGCCGTCCACCAGCAGCGCCACAACGGTACTGCCCATGATGCTGTCGTGACGCCCGGCGGTGACGGTCAACTCCTGCCCCAGGCGCCGGTTCAGCCAGTGCAGACACTGGCGGATGGCTTTGAGGCGTTCGTCGAAGTCTTCGTGCTGCGGCAGTTCAGCCAGGCTGGCGACGATCAACTGGCTGGCGATGTCGCCACCCTGATGACCGCCCATGCCGTCCGCGACCACCCACAGCCCATGCTGCGGGGTGTCGAGGAAGGCATCTTCGTTGCGCGACCGCACCTTGCCCGGGTCGGTTCGCGCCGCGCTGCGCCAGGGACTGGCCACCAGCATCAGAGCTGCACCGGCATACGGAAGGTGCGCATCACGCCCATGTCGAACGGGTTCGGCGTGCGCTGGCTGGTCAGCAGGTAGTTGGCGCGCAGGCCACCCACATCGGCTTTCAGCACCAGCACGTCGCGACCGGTCAGGTACTCCGTCTGCATCAGGTCGAACAGACGGAACAGCGACCACGGGCCGGAGTTCTTCTCGATGCCGATCGGGCGCCCGGCCATCTTGTCCATGACCAGACTGGTGCGACCGTCTTCAGCATCGGTCGGCCACTTGAAGCTCATTGGCAGGATTGGACCGTGGCGATATTCCATGGTCTTGTCGCCGAACTTGAACTCGGAACGGCTGACCGCCGGATCGAGGGTGTACGGCTCCAGCTTGAACTGCACGGTCGGCTCGGCCGGGTTGATCGAGAAGAAGCTCTGGCGAATGTTCAGTGCCGCCGCCATCTGGTCGAGGAAGACCTTGGACACCGGCAGGCTGCGACCGTCGATGCTGCGCATCCGATAGTTGCCCGGATCACCGCTGACGAACGGACGCATGTAGCTGTCGAAGAAGCGGTCGATGGTGCCTTGAGCCCGGAAGAACTCGCGGAAATCGCTGATCGCCACGTCGCTGGTGCTCGACGCGCTGAACGGGTAACGCTTGCTGATGGTCTTGCCATACACGCTGTACAGCTCGTTCTGATAACGGCCGTTCAGGTATTGATAGGCATCGTTGAGCACCAGGCGCCACGAGTCTTCGGCCAGCACGTTGAACCACACGCTCAGCGGGCGCGGCAGACGACCCGACGCATTGCGCAGATTGGTCAGCGCATCACGCTGGCCGCTCATGCGGGTCTTGGCCAGTTCGAACGCAGCCTGCTCCGGCGTGCTGGAACGGGCGAGGCCGGCCAGTTGCAGTTGCAGGTCGTTGAGCGCGGTAAAGGCCGGGGTCAGGTCAGCGGCCGGCCCGTTGTTGTCGTCGAGCAGTTTATGCAGCGGCTCGAAGCGACGTTGCAGGGACTTCTTGGCGGTGTCCGGCAGGTTCTTCGCCACGTTCATGGCCGCAGCCTTGTCCGTCAACGCCGAAGCGAGTTTGCCGACCTTGCCCAGTTTGCCCTTCTGCCCCGCCAGCGCATCGGCAGCGTCACCGGCTTCATCCACCGGCTCAGGAGCCGCGGGGAAACGAGTGTTCTCACGCACTTCGGTCAGCAGCGCCAGCACCGGCGAGTTGGCCGAGGTCAGGCCTGCCAGTTGCTCGGCGCCTTCACCGGCATCGCTGATCGGCGGCAGTGCCACCTGGCCAACGGCCTCGCTCCAGTAGTTGGCGTAATCGCGGAAGTACAGTTGCTCCAGCTCGACCATCAGGCGACGCAGATCCATGTCGCTGATGCCCGCGCCTTCGCCCAGCACCCAGTTGTCACGCAGGATGTCGGTCACCAGCGACGCGCCTTGTACCGAGAAATACTGCTGATAACCGGTCTGGGTGTAGAAGCCCGGGATCACGTATTCGGTGCCGATGAACAGCGAGCCCTGCGGGCCGAGGTGCTGGCTGAAACGATAGTCCGGCAGGTTGCGCGCCTGCTCGCGGAGCATGCGGTAAACCACGTTTGCCAACGATTCACTGCGCAGGACCTGACGCGCCTGAGTCACCAGTTGCTCATTGAGCGGGTAGATAAACGGCAGCTTCAGCAGACGCTCAAGGTGCGCGTTCAAACCGTTCTGCACCGCGGTGTTGCCGGTGTAGCGCTGCGACCAGTCGGTAGCGACCCAATCCTTGAGCCATGCCGCATCGCGACGGTCCTTCATGTTCAGCATCAGGTACGCGCGCAGGCTGTTGATCAGCTTTTCGCGGTCCTTCATGTTGGCGCGGATCTGGCCTTCGAGCATGGTGGCAACGCGCGGCAGCAGTTGCTTTTCAAGCTCGCGCTCGTAGGCCTCCTTGACCACCGGATTGACGTCCTGGCCCTGATACAGACCGACGCGCTCGTGGTACGCAGCGTCGCCCTTCTTCGGGAACACCTGAGTCGCGGCGTAGCTGGTGTCGAGGGTTTTCAGCGTGCCCATGGCGTCATCGCGCGGCGACAGTGCAGTGCGTTGCTGAGTCCAGTTCTGCGCCAGGTTGCGCAGGTTTTCCAGACGCTCCCAGTTGGCCGAGAAACCACCGGCCCAGAGCATGCCGAACAGCGCCAGCGCGCCCAATGCACCGACGTACAATGCACGCTGGCCCCAATGGATGCGGCTGCGCTCGCGCTTGTCCAGACCGGCGAGGTCGGACTCCGGGAAAATCACCCGGCTGAGCAAATGGTGGATGAACCGCGAACGACCGCTGCGCAGTGTCGGCAATACGCCGGCGCTCATGCCCAGACTCGCGCCGATACCGGCGGTGGTCGAATCCATTTCGTGGGTCAGGTGCGGTGCGCTGGTCAGGTAGAAACCACGCAGCAGCGTCGCACGCTGGTAGCGGTTGCCGGTGAACGCCATGTCGACGAACAGGCACAGGCGCTCGCCGATCTGGCCCATCTGGTGCGGGAAGTCGAGGATGCGGCCACGGCGCTGGGTGTCGCGCTCGGAGTGCATGCGCATGATCACCTGGCTGTTGAGGCGACGCAGCAGCTCTTCGAATTCCCCGCGCAGCACAGCCACGTCGGTACCGAGCTGATCCTTGCGGAAACTGGTGCCCAGTACCTGATCACTTTCTTCGCGGGTCAGTTGGTCGAAGAACTCGTCGAAGCCCAGCAGCTTGTCAGCCTTGCTCAGCACCAGATACACCGGCACGTCGACGTGCAGCTTCTGATAGACGTCCTGCAGACGCGCGCGCACCTGGCGAGCCAGCGTGTCGATGTCCTGCTCGCTGCCACTGGTCAGGGTTTCCACCGGGATGGTCACCAGCACACCGTTCAGCGGACGACCGCGACGACGCTTGCGCAGCAGTTCCAGCAGAGTGGTCCAGGCGCTGCCGTCGACTTCCGAATCCGGTTGGGCCAAGTAGCGGCCGGCGGTGTCGATCAGCACACCGTGGTCGGCGAAGTACCAGTCGCAATGACGGGTGCCGTGGGTGTCGCGGGTCAGCTTGCGGTCGATCTTGTTGATCGGGAATTCCAGCCCGGAGAAGTCCAGCAGGCTGGTCTTGCCACTGGCCTGCGGGCCGATCAGCAAGTACCACGGCAAGTCGCTGCGCCAGCGCTCGCTGCGGCCGCGATACAGGCTCGAAGTCTTGAGGGTTTTCAGGGCGTCCTTGAAACGCTCCTTCAACTCTTTCTGCTCTTCTTCGATCAGTTCGTCACGGCGGATACGGTCCTGGCCGTCTTCGGTTTCTTCGACGGCTTTCTTGCGGATACCGGCGCGCCAGCTGACGAAGACCATGGTCAGGCCCCAGATCAGAAACAGCACGCTGATGGTCAACAGGCGGGAAGTCGAACCTTCCCAGAACTTGTAATCATCCACCGCCAACAGCGGGCCGACGAACCACACCAGCAGCGCTAGGAACAGCACCAGCAGCAAAGTCCAGACCCAGGTCTGGCGCAGGAAGGCGCCGACTTTCTTGAAAAACTTTTTCATCACACGTCCCTGTTTACGGCTGCGACTGCGGCTGGGCCGCGGCCGGATCAAGCGGCTGATAAGGTTGCAGAACGGTGTCGCGCTGCTCGCCCAAGACCCAGGCGAAGCCCGAATACATCATCACCAGGCAGACGAAGGTGAACAGCACCACCATCCATGCCGGCACGATGCGCACCAGGTTGCGGCGCTGATCGTTGAGGCCTTCCCACTGCGGCGACAATTCGCGCGGCACGTCGCCACGCAACTGACGGATCTGCCGGTACAGGGCGTCGCGGATGCCTTCGAGTTCCAGCATGCCGCGCGCCTGCACGCGGTACTTGCCCTCGAAACCGAGGGACAGGCACAGGTACATCAGCTCCAGCATCGGCAGGTGCTTGACCGGGTTTTTCGACAGCCGATCGAGCAGCTGGAAGAACTTCTCGCCACCGAAGGTTTCGTTGTGGAAGCTGCTGAGCAGGCTCATCTGCGACCACTCGCTTTCGTTACCCCACGGCGTGGTCACGACGGCTTCGTCGACCACGGTGCAGAGCACGTAACGGGCAGCCATCACCTGGCTGCTTTCGGCGCCGTTGTGCAGGGCGCGCACTTCAAACAGCTTGAGCCCGGCGGTCAGACGCTCGTTGAGCGCGTAGAGATCTTCGCGGGTTTCGCTGTGCTTGAGGCGCACCACTTCCGACAACAGTTCGGACGATGCCGCCACCAGCGAATTGAGGCTGATGTTGAAGGCTTCCGCCGGGCGCAGGCGCGCGGCGTAGATCATCCGTTCTTCCAGTTGTTCGAAGCGCGGCGGCGCGGCGAAGTCGGTCAGCGGACTCGCCGCCGGGCCATGGCCCTGACGGTCGAGCAGGACGGTTTTGTCGTCCTGGTTGTGTTCCATGTCCTTGATCATGTCGGTCAGTTCCTGATGGCCCAGAATTTCAGTTCAAGCTCGGCGAATTCGCCGGACACGTGGAACGCGAAGCCGCCGGAGCGCTCGAGTTGTGCCAGGTCTTCGGAACTGAGTTCGAGGATGAAATAGGTTTTGTTCGAGTGGAACGCGATCTGCCGCGGGGCCACCGGCAACGGTTTGACCTTGATCCCCGGCAGGTGCAGGTTGACCAGTTGGCGGATGCGCTCCACCGGGCCGACCTTGAGGTGCGCAGGCAAGCGGTTGCGCAGTTCTTCGGAGTCGCAGTTGGCACTGGCTGCCAGCACGAACGACGCCGAGCCCAGCAGTTTGTGGTCGTGCAACGGCGACACGATGATCCCGTACTGACGCGCTTGCAGGATCAGTTCGATGGCGTGTTGCTCCAACACCATCGACAGCACCTGACGGATCGACTCCATCAGTTTACGGAAGCTCGCACCCTGGTCAGCGTGGGAGTAACGGCTGTCCAGACGCGGGCGTTTGCTGTCGCTGGAGAACGTCGCCAGATCACCAAGCATGGTCAGCAGCGTGCGGTACAACTCTTCCGGGTGAACCTGCTCCAGACCCAGATAGTGGCGCAGCAGCAGTTCGGTGCGGTTGATCAGTTGCAGCATCATGAAGTCGCCGATTTCCGCGCCGCCGACCTTGCCGTTCGAACGAATACGCTCGGCAATGGTGTCGCCCCGGTGACCGAGCATGCTGATCACTTCTTTCAGGCACGACAGCAGGTAGCTGGAGGCGTGGGCCTGAATGTAGGTCGGCACGAAATCCGGATCGAGGCTGATCACGCCGTCCGGCGTGGTATCGAGCACGTCGCAGATCTTCAGCTTCACGTAAGCCTGGTCACTCTGCTGCTCGCCGAGCAACAGCTTGAAGTCCGGGCGACCGCAACTGACCTGGCTGGCGGAATCATCACCGGCGTTGGAGTCGGCGACTTCGGCGTCATACGCGGTGTAACGCGCAAGTACGTCGGACTGCTCGGGGCGACGGGCCTCGATGTGGTTACCGGTGACCAGCGGCAGCGCCAGGTAGATCGGCATGTTGCCGGTATTCGGCGGCACGTCCAGCGCCAGCGGCTCGGTGTTGCCGCCGAGTTCGAACAGGCTGCCGTCCGGCAGGATCCCCGAGGCTTCACTGATCACCAGTTTGCCCATGTTGAGGAACTGCAAGTCGATCTCAAGGTTCAGGAAACCCCAGGTGTAGCCGCCCAGCAACTGGGTGCGGGTCTTCATCTGGTGATCGTAATAGCGGTCGTTGTGCTGGAAGTGCTGCGGACGCAGCAGCATGCCTTCCTGCCAGATGACTTTATGGGTATTCATGATCAGTCATCCGCCTTGGCGAGCACTTCGTTGGTCTTGCGGATACCGGCTTGATCCAGGGTCAGATCGGCTTCGGTGACTTCCAGCGGCGTGATCGGGAACGTGTGGCGCCACTTGGTTTCCGGCAGGTCGCGGTACGCGGCGAGGATGCCGATGAAGCGGCTGCCCTCCTCCACGCTGAGTTTCAGTTCCACGGTTTCACCCGGGCGCAGTTCGAGTTCTTCGCTGGCCACCAGATCCGGGTTGAGGGATTCCTTGGCGCGTTCGTAGAGACTGAAGAAATCAGCATTCTCGAAGGTCACCGGGTGCTTGAGTTCGAACAGGCGCACCACGATCGGCGACGGACGACCGTTGAGATCCGGGTTCAGCTGATCGCTACCGGTCAGCTTCAGGTTGATCTTGGTCACTTTCGAATACGGCGACAGCGACGAGCAACCGGCGAGCAGCACCAACAGGGTGAGCGCGGTCAGCGTCTTGAAAAAAGCGGTCGAGCGGCGAGACATGCGCATCATCCTTGGTGGTCGGTGTGGAGGGTGGAGATCAGGCGGATCTGTTCTTCGTAGGCCTGGGCGAAGTCGCGGGCCAGCAGGCGCTCGCTCCAGTCGTCGTCCTGACGCAGCGCATGGTGGTAACGGTTGAACGCTCTCCAGCGCCCGCCAGCGGTGGCGAGCAACGGCTTGTTGTCACGCTCGAAACGCAGGGTCAGTTGCTCCGGCGAGAAGTGCTCCAGAGTGCCGCGCACCGCCGCACGGCTGGCGGTCAGCAGCGCCACCTGATGCGCCTGCAAGTCGCGGAACGCGCGGGAGATCGCCTGCTCGGCCGGCAAGTGCCCCGGCTTGTTCGGCTGCAACAGGATGTCCAGCGCTTCGCTCGGGTCGACGGCGAATTTCAGCGGATTCTTGTTGGTGCCTTGCACGGTGGTCTGGGCCAGACGCAGCTCGTTTTTCAACTCGGAACGGGTGCGCAGGCTCTGTTGCAGACCGCCGATGCTCTGGCGCAGCAGACGCGCAGCGTTCAGCGCGAGGGCTTCACGCTCGTCGTGGCTGAGGTTCTTCACGTTCACGCCGAGGGCCGCGCCGAATTTGTCCCAGAAGGTTTCGCTCTGACGCTCGACCGCTTTCGGTGCCGGTGCTGGCTCAGGCGTGGGCTCGACGATCAGCTCCGGCACCATCAGGCTTTCCATGTCGATGCGCGCGTAGTCGGCGCGCTGACGGGAGTCTTCAGGATCGGTAACCGGCGCGAGCATCTCCTCGAATTCCGAGTACACGCGCTCTTGCTGCTCCAGCGACTTCAACGGATCGAGGTCGAGGAACGCGTCGTCCGGGATGATGGTGCCGGCGGCGCGTGGCTGGCCGACTTCACCGTCGAACGTCGCCGGGTCGCGCACCAGGCGCGCACGAATCTCGAAGTCGCCCAGCACGTAGGTGCTGCCGTGCTCGATGCGCACCGGTTCGCCCTTGTGCAGGCGTGCGCCGCTGTCGCCGTCCTGAACACCGTTGCTGCTGGTGTCGGTCAGGAAAAACGTGCCCTCGCGATAGCTGACAATCGCGTGGTGATTGGACAAGTGACGCTTGCGGTCAGGGATGATCCAGTCGCAGTCCTCGCCCCGCCCGATCACACCGCCGGCCTGTTTGAAGGTCCGCTGGCACAGCTCGGTGGGCACGAACTGCTTGGTGTTCAGCATTTCGAAAACCAATTCCATGTTTGATGCTCCTTGCGGTCACTTGCCGCGATTGACCGCCTGCGGATCACCCAACGGGCGGTAATCGTTATCGTTGAATTTGTAATTGCCGCTGCAACCGCCGAGGCCGCATAGAACGACGAGGGTCAGCAGGACAGCGTGCCAGTGACGAACAGACATCAGAGGGTCTCCAGGTGTAGACAAAGCACAAAGCGCCGACCCTCGCGGGCGGCGCTGAAATAGGTGTTCGAGGTGAATCCGACGGACTTTCGCCTACCCATCGAAATCACCCAGATTGATGTTCAAGCGACCGAGCCGGTACAGCAGCGTGCGTCGCGGCAAGCCCAGTTCGCGGGCAGCGAGCGTCTGGTTGCCGTCGTTCTTGCGCAGGCAATCGAGCAGCAGATTGCGTTCGACCGCTTCCAGTCGTTCGCGCAGATTGAGGCCGCAGTGGTCTTCCGGCGCCGGCGCCAATTCAAGGCGCAGCGAAAAATGTTCGGCCAGCAACTCGCCGCCCTCGCACAACAGCACCGCCCGCTCGACCAGGCCTTTGAGTTCACGCACGTTGCCGGGGAAGGTGTAACCGGACAGGTGTTCCAGCGCCGCGTCCGACCAGCGCACCGGATCGCGTTGCAGGAAGCTGCAGGCCTTGTCGGCGAAGTGTTTGGCCAGGTCGAGGATGTCGCCTTCGCGTTGACGCAGGGCCGGCAATTCGATCGGGAATTGCGCGAGGCGGTAGTAAAGGTCCTCACGGAATTTGCCTTCGCTGACCAGCACCGACAGATCGCGGTGCGTCGCGGCGATGATGCGCACGTCGATCTTGTGGGTGTCGTTGGAACCCAGCGGACGAATCTCGCCTTCCTGCAACACGCGCAGCAACTTGGCTTGCAGCGACAGCGGCATGTCGCCGATTTCATCGAGCAACAGAGTGCCGCCGTTGGCCGCGTCGAACAGCCCGGCGCGGTCACGGTCGGCGCCAGTGAACGCTCCTTTGCGGTAGCCGAACAGCTCGCTTTCCAGCAGGTTTTCCGGGAACGCCGCGCAGTTCTGCACGATGAACGCCTGGGACCGGCGCGGGCCGCAATCGTGGATCGCCCGCGCGACCACTTCCTTGCCGGTGCCGGTCTCGCCACGCAACAGCACGGTATACGGGCTGTGCAGGACTTTGCTGATCAGCGAATAGGTCTGGCGCATCGCCGCGCTCTTGCCGATCAGGCCGTAACCACTGGCACTCGGCAGGCTGCGCACGACCGGTGCGGCCGCATCCACTGGCTGGCGCAGGCGTTGCAGCAGATGCAGCTGACCAAGCACGAACGAGCCCAACTGACCGAGGGAATCGGCAAAGCCTTGCAGGTCGATATGACGACGGCTGGCGCACAGCAACAGGCCTTCGACGGCCTTCTGCTGATTGACCAGCGGCACGCACAACAACGACTGCCACGGCGTGGACGACGCCGGCAGAAAACTGGTTTCGTGCAGGCTGCCGCCCAGGTCATCGAAGCTCACCACGCGGTTCTGGCAGAGGGCGAACTGCAACAGTTGCTCGCCGTTGTAGTCCGCCGGCAGGCTCGCCGCGCTGCGCGGTTGCAGTACGCCATCGAGGCATTCGGCGTTCATCCCCAGCGACGTGTGCGTGGCGTCCAGCAAGTACAGCTGTGTCAGTTCGCAACCGCTCAGCCCGGCCAGACCGCGCACGAAGTCACCCAGCAGCGCAGCACCGTCCGCCGCCCGCGACAGGCTGGCGAACTGCGCCAGCAAGGCTTCGGCATAGAGCAGTGGCTGCGGCACTTGGGTGAACATCACACTCACCTCAGGCGAACTCGCAGGTCACGCTGGCTTCACCGTCGAGCGTCGCATGCACGCGCTTGAGGCTTTCACCGGTGGCCATGGCGTCGAGCAAGCGGTCGGCCACCAGCGGCAGCACGTGCTGATCGAGCAAGTGGTCGATCAGGCGCGCACCGCTTTCGCTCTGGGTGCAGCGCTCGGACAGGTGATCGACAAGGTTCTGGCACCAGCTGAAGTCCAGCTGACGACGGTTCAGGCGCTCGCCCAGACGACCGAGTTTGATCTCGATCAGCTCGCGCAGCACCGGGCCGCCGACCGGGTAGTACGGCACCACTTTCATCCGCGCCAGCAGCGCCGGTTTGAAGTGTTTGCTGAGCACCGGGCGAATGGTTTCTTCCAGCACTTCGGCGGTCGGACGCGCGCCGTCTTCGCAGAGGTCGCTGATCTTGTCGCTGCCCAGGTTCGAGGTCATCAGGATCAACGTGTTGCGGAAGTCGATCTCGCGCCCTTCGCCGTCGTTGGCCACGCCTTTGTCAAAGATTTGGTAGAACAGGTTGAGCACGTCCGGGTCGGCCTTCTCGACTTCATCGAGCAGCACCACCGAGTACGGCTTCTGGCGCACCGCTTCGGTGAGCATGCCGCCCTCGCCGTAACCGACGTAGCCTGGCGGTGCACCGATCAGGCGGGAAACGGTGTGTTTCTCCTGGAACTCGGACATGTTGATGGTGGTGATGAAACGGTCGCCGCCGTACAGCAGATCGGCGAGTGCCAGTGCGGTTTCGGTCTTGCCGACGCCGCTCGGGCCCACCAGCAGGAACACGCCGACCGGTGCGTCAGGCTTGTTCAGGCCGGCAGCGGTGGCGCGCATCGAGCGATCCAATGCGTGCACGGCTTGCTCCTGACCACGAATGCGGGTGCGCAGGTCGGTGGCGAAGCTGGCAACCTTGGCGTTGTGTTCGCGGGCCAGTTGCGCCAGCGGCACACCGGTCCAGGCGCTGATCACTTCGGCCACCAGACGCGGGCAGACTTCGAAGCTGACCAGACGCTCTTTGACCTGAGCGGCGGTCAGGGCGCTGTGGGTTTCGTTGAGTTGCGCTTCCAGCGCTTCGACGCTGAGGGCTTCGTCGACGTCGGCGGCGTGGGTTTCGATCACAGTGCCTTCGGCGTCTTCCTCAACGGTGACCACCGGCTCGACCGCAGCGGCTTCGCGGGCCTTGGCCAGTTGCTGACGCAGTTCCAGCAGACGCTCGGCCAGTTGTTTCTGCTCGGTCCACAGGGTTTCCAGTGCGACCATTTCCGCTTCGGCTTCGTCCAGACGCGCTTCCAGTGCCTCCAGCGCTTCGTGGTCGATCAGCAGACCGGCTTCGGCATCGCGGCGCAGGGCCTGACGCTGACGACCACCTTCAGCCAGTTCGCCACGCAGGCGCTCCAGGCTTTCCGGGGCAGCGGCGAGGCTGATGCGAACGCGGGCGCAGGCGGTGTCGAGCACATCGACAGCCTTGTCCGGCAGTTGCCGACCGGCCAGGTAACGGGCGGACAGTTCCGCTGCTGAAACCACCGCGTCATCGCGCAGGTAGATGCCGTGGCTCTTTTCGTAGACCTGCGCCAGGCCACGCAGGATGGTCACCGCTTCGCTCACGGTCGGTTCGTGCAGTTGAACCGGCTGGAAACGACGGGCCAGCGCCGGGTCTTTCTCGAAGTATTTCTTGTACTCGGCCCAGGTGGTCGCGGCGATGGTACGCAGTTCGCCACGAGCCAGCGCCGGCTTCAGCAGGTTGGCCGCGTCGGAACCGCCGGCATTGCCGCCCGCGCCGATCAGGGTGTGGGCTTCGTCGATGAACAGGATGATCGGCTTCGGCGAGGCTTTGACCTCGTCGATCACGCCTTTCAGACGACGTTCGAATTCACCTTTGACGCTGGCGCCGGCCTGCAACAGGCCCATGTCCAGCGACAGAAGCTCGACGCCCTTGAGTACCTGCGGCACTTCACCGGCAGCGATACGCGAGGCCAGGCCTTCGACGATGGCGGTTTTACCGACACCGGCTTCACCGACCACGATCGGGTTGTTCTTGCGGCGACGTGCGAGGATGTCGACCATCTGGCGGATCGCGCCATCGCGGCACAGCACCGGGTCGAGTTTGCCGTCGCGGGCCTGTTGGGTCAGGTTGTGGGTGAAGCGCTCCAGCAGCGATTCGCCCTGGGCGGCCGGTTTGCCGTTGGCCGCTGCCTGAGGCTGTTGCGACAGGGCAAATTCTTTCAGGCGATCGATGTTCAGTTTGGCGAGCAACGGCTGGTAGCGGCTGCCGGCGTAGCGCATCGGGTTGCGCAGCAGCGCGAGGATCAGCGCCGCGTCTTCGACCGAGGTCTGGCCCAGTTCAAGGTTGGCCACCAGCAGCGCGTCTTGCAGCCACTGCACCAGTTCCGGGGCGAACACCGGGTTGCGCGAAGCGCTGTGCTCGACCCGCGATTGCAGGGCGGCGCTCAGTTCGCCAGCGTCAACGTCGGCATCCTGCAGTGCGCGGGAGAGCAGACCGTTCGGGCGCTCCAGCAGGCCGAGCAGCAAGTCTTCGACCAGAATCTTGCTGCCGCCACGGGCCACGCAGCGCTCGGCCGAACGCTCCAGATCGCGACGGGTTTCGGCGTCCAGCGCCTGGATGAGTTGTTGCAGGTCTACGTTGATCATGGCTCACGTCCTTAATGAATTTTGCTGCCCAGGGTCACCACGCCGTCTGCTTTTTCGCAGCCCAGCCAACTGGTCCACCCCAGGCGACAGTCGTTCTTCTCGCCAATGCGCAGTTCGCGGATTTCTTCCGGGCGCAGCACCAGGCGAATGTCGTAATCGAGCGGGTCACGCAAGGTGAACCGCACCAGCGCGCAGAGCGGCTGGTAACCGAAACCGATGGGCAGGAATTCGTGGAATCGCTCCCAGTCGAGTTCGGTGATGTGAATGCGGAATTTGCCGCTGCGGTCGCGCACGTGTTCGCCCAGCACCAGGTCTTCACCCAGCACGCTGTTGGCGAAGCCGAGGCGGTTGCGCTGTTCTTCGAGGATCTCCACGCGGCGCTCGATGCACTGCTCGATGACCAGGTCTTCGTGCTTGAAGTAGTAACGCAGCACCGCTTCGATCAGCGCCGCCGAGTGCGCCCGCAAGCTGAGCAGGCCGAGGTACGGCAGCAGGCGTTTCCAGTTCAGTTCCTTGGCCTTGCGGATCTCGTCGCCGCCGAGGCCGATCAGGGCAAACAGCTGCGACGAGAACGGGTCGACCGCGCCGCTCTGGAAGCTCGCGCGATAGCGATACTTGCGCCAGATCGGCAGCATCAGCCGTTGCAGGCGATGGTGGAACAGGTCGAGAAAGTTGCGCGTCGGGTTGCCGTCTTCGCTGTCGCCCAGGGCTTGTTCGCCGTAGAACGCCGGCAGCGGCGAGCCGGAACCGACCAGGCCGATCAGGTTGAACCGCAGGCGCGCGCGCATCTGCCCGTGCTCTTCGAAAAACTCGACACGATCGACATCGCTGCGCGGAAATCCGAGGCTCGGGTTGGCCTGGAATTCCAGCTGGTCGTACAGGTCGTCTTCGCTCAGGTACGGGTGCGCATCGCGCAGCCGGTCGATCACCAGCAGCACGGCCTGAAACAGCGAGTACTCGCGTATTACCTTCGTCAGCCCGCTTAAAGCAGGGGCTGCAGGCCCATACGTGGTGTCCATTGGTACACCTCTCCCTGTGTGCTTTTTACCCGCAGCTCGTGGAATGAATTGAGACTGGCGTAAAGCGCAAAAAACTCGTTGAGAACCGAGGCAAAGACGAACAGGTCGCCCTCACCGATATACCCTTCCGGGTCGATGGTCAGTTCGGTGCGCAAACCGCGCACCGGCAGACCACGGTGCAACCGGTCCACGTGGTGATGCTTGATCAGTTTCAGACCGCCGAGCAGGCGCTTGCTGACCTTCTCCGCGTGCTGGTCGTAGTAGCGCGGCAGGTCGTAGGTTTCGAGAATCACCTTCAGTGCATTGACGTCGGCCAGCGACAGATAGTTAAGCGACATGTTGCTGATCAGCTTCCACAGGAAGTCACGGTTCAACGGCGGCGCGAAACTGGAAGTGGCCGGGGTGATGTTGCGGAAACTCAGGAACTCCGGGGTCTCTTCGCAGGCCATGCAGATCTGCCCGAGCTTGAGTTTGCGCGGCAGGTTCTGGTTGGTGCAGACCAGCTCGATCGACAGGGTTTCGTGAGCTTCGGTATGACGGATGCCGAAGCTCAGGTAGGTGTCGAGACCGTCGTGCAGCAGCGACGAACGCTGGCGGATGCTGTAATGCGGACGGCTGTTGGGCACGTCGAAACTCGGGTCGTGCTCGAAGGATTCGAACGGCACGTACTCCTGATAACCGAGGCCGCCGGGCTTCCAGCCGGTCACGGTTTCCACCGAGAACACGCCGCAGTTTTCCAGATCGAATTCCGCCGGCAGCAGCAGGTACTCGTCCTGCTTGCCATCGAGGCGAATCGGCAGTGCATCGTGCTTGAACAGGTTGACGATCGGCGTGCAGAACAGCTTCACGTTGTCCGTCGTCGGACGCATGCGCATGATGCCGCTCTTGCGGATATCGAAGCGCAATTCCAGGCCGCGCATCTGCTTGAGGGTGTCTTCCGGCAGCGCCTTGAGGATGTCCAGACCGTGGACATCGACGAACAGGAACTTGTCCTGGAAGGCGAAGTATTCCTGCAGGTAGCGATAGCCCCGGAAGGTGTTCAGCGGATACGGGATCAACGCTTCTTCTTCGGCAAAGCCCACTGGCTTGACCCGGTCGCCCGGAATCTTGAACGCCATCGGCTTGCCGCTCACGCCGTCGATCGGCTTGCCGGCGCCGTCGAGCGGGATCAGTTCGATGCCGTCGAGGTTGCGCAGCAGGCTCAGGTAGAGCATCTGGCTGATGTAACGCTCGCCGGCAAAGTGCAGGCGCAGCTTGCTCAGTTCCAGCTCGCCGAGGTGGCCGTCGGCGCTCATCTCCAGGCGCAGGCTGAGCAGCGAACCGTCGCCCTTCACCGAGTAGTTCAGCGCGGCCAGATCCAGCGCCATGACTTCGGTCGGGTAGCAGGTGCGGAAGCGGCAACGCACGTCTTCGATGGGCACGCTTTCAATCGGCGTATCACGCTCGACCTTCAGCGCCGGCCCCGAACGCTTGAGCGGATCGAACTGCAGAATGCTGAACGCCGGCAGCGGGCGCATGTAGTTCGGCCACAGCAGTTGCATCAGGGAATGGCTGAGCTCCGGCAACTCGTCATCGAGCTTCTGGCGCAGCCGCCCGGTCAGAAACGCAAAGCCTTCCAGCAACCGCTCCACATCCGGATCCCGCCCGGCCTGCCCCAGGAACGGCGCCAACGCCGGACTACGCTCGGCGAAACGGCGGCCCAGTTGGCGCAGTGCGGTGAGTTCGCTTTGGTAGTAGTGGTTAAAGGACACGGGTTACCTGCCTGATAGTGGAACTCATCAAAAAAATATCCTGTAGAGCGCGACCGTCAGGCCTGACACGAGGTAGCCCACAAACAGCCATAGGGCCGAAAGTAGCGCCCGACGGCGACCTGAACTGATCATGCGGCGACCTCTTGAGTAGCACTCACAGGCAATGCCTGCCGCATCAACGCGCGCTTTTCCAGGCGCAGCTCAATGACCTGCGTGGCCAGAATCGCCAGCAACGTCACCCCGCCCTGAGCCACGGTGTAGAACAGCGCCCGCAACGGGTTGTCGGGCACCATCATGAATAGAATCCAAGCGACCATCAGCGCGAGCAGGCCGAGTTTTGCCCATAGGTTCGGGAACACAGCAGCCAGTGCGTTCACCGCGAAAAAAATATAAATGAACATGTAATGTGCGATGCCGATGCCCACACCACGGGTGGTGAAACCGCCGTTGAATGCTTTGTAGGCAACGACCACTGCGTCGTTCAGGAAAGCGTACGCAACACATCCAGCGGCATGGAAAGCCAGGTTCATGGCAACGCGGGCGTAGATGTTCATGCCGGCTTCACATTCCCGTACCAAATACCTGCACCATGAATTGCGACCTTCAATTTTCCAAAACCTTGTAAGGGGTATTGCTAATAAAGAAATCCATCCAGTGCTTTCGTGGATTGGACAATGCCAGCGTGAACTGCTTACTTTTCTTGCTGAGCGCAATGAAGATAACGCCCACCGTTTCTTCATCCTCATCCGCACTCATATCCAACGAAACATCTGAAAACAGAGGAGTACGATAAACACGGCCAGGGTCATTTAAGTCTGTGAAACGCAAATAAACTGAATCTCTCGGAGTTAAAATTGAACCCGCAGGAACAGACTCTATAAGGTACTGTCCGGACGGACTTTTTTTAGAGACATCAGACGCACGACTCAAAACACCATTTACAATGAAAGCAACAGCAATTACCAAACTAGCAAAAAGCGCTACAAAGCTTATAAAAGTCTTACGCCATGAATTCATTTGGAAAGGACCTCAATAGGCGCGACTGATACAGTTTCGTACAAGATGTCCGAATAAACGCGAAAGTCTCCGCCTTTTTTATTTTTATCCCGATAATCACGAAAGTCGCTATTTTGAACAAGCATGTAATGTTTGCCTTCCAGTTCTCTATAACGACGTATGGCTTCTTCTTTTTGCTGAGGGGATTGCTGCCCCGTTACCTGCTTGTACGTTGACTCGGCCACCACAGAATTCATTTCAGCAGCCAGCTTTGCGTTTGTTTTAAAACCGACGGCGGGATCAGTAATCAATTTATCAAAGTTCCAGTAGCCTAGAACCTGACTAAAAAGAGCAATTCCATCATTAAAGTCGTAAGCATCTTCAATATAAAAACCAATTTTTGATGGCGTAAAAACAATGCTCTTGCCTGTAACGACCACTGAGCCTTCGGCGATGACACGCAAATTAAAGTTAGCGAGTGCTGCTCGAAGCTCGTTTACGTCATCAGCACCGGTCTGCTCGAACTCGACAACTTTATTATTGGAGTAACCAAATTTTTCAGCAGCACTGGCCACTCCATTGAAAGCCAGTGGATAACAACCAGGAGCACTATTGGAAAAAGCCTTGCGCAATCTCTGCTTTATCAGATCGGTCCCAAGGGGACTATTCCAATTTGCCTTGAGTTGTTTGAATGCGGTATTTGCACGCTCAAACCCAAGGACCCAGCTCATTTTTACTATGGACTCTTCGATGTACTCTGCCGGTGCAAAAGCTTCATGCCTTTTAACAGCATCATCCATCCCACCACTTTCGTTTGGCCACGGTTTGCCATTGAACCAATGGGCCATCAGATCCGCTGCAACAGGCCAGTTGAGTTTTCTCATCGTGTTCGGAATATCAGTAATCTTGAACTGACGTGCAGTAGCAGTCTGGCCGGACTTGTTACTCGCCGGAGTCATTGTCGTTGCTACTGTCGTTGCAGCCATCTTCACATCCCTCTGATATCACTTCACGCAAAATTCGCCAGTTTTAAAGTTGAACAACTAAGCGAGAACAACCCTACTCTGTGGCTCTATGATCAGCTCAACCGCTTCTGCAGTAGTGGAAAACACTTTTTGAGTTTTCCCGTCGGCACCTGTCACACCGTTTATGATTTTCCCCGAAGCTGTTTTAAGTGTGTATTCCACCCCAGCTAGCGGCTTGCCTGTCTCTTCGCAATTAATCACGAAGTGCTCGTTAAATGGCCATTTGAGTTCAACCGGCAACGGCGGCACAAACGGCGCCGGCGAATGAGAATTGCCGATAATCACCGTCCCGGAACCGGCGGTGACTTTGTTGCCGTGTGAGCCCACGGAATCAACGGTGACAGCAGACTTGCCATTGATTTTCACCGTCGTGGCCAAACCGCCGACCATCGCACCACCACACGCGGAGGCATCGCCTTCGCGGGCGGCCGCGAGGCCGTCGAAGAACACGTCGCCGGAACCGGCGGCAATCGGGTTGGTGCCGTGGCCGGGGAGCGGGCAAGCGGTGGGGTCGGATACACGTGCTGCGGGTTTGCCAGACATCGGGGTTCTCCTTAGGTGACCTTCACTTGACCGCTGCCATCCAGGCGCGCGGCGAAACTGACCTGACGCTTGAAACCCTCGACTTCCAGCAGGCCTTCGATGCTGAAGGCCAGGCGAAGCTGGTCGTGGTCACGCGGCAGGGAAATGACACGCACGTTGCTCAGGCGCGGCTCGTAGGCTTCGATGAAGCTTTCGATGGCCAGGCGGGCCTGACTCAGGGAGTCGTGCAGGCTCAGGCGCATGTCATTGAGATCGGGCAACCCGTAGTCGGACAGCGTTTGCACGCTGCCGGCCCGGGTGCTGAGCATTTTGGCCAGATGGGCAGCCACCGATGCCATGGCAGAGGCCTCGAGGCTCCTGCCCTTGCGTAGTTCCGCGTCGCCGTTGAGGCGTTCGAAAAGGCTGCCGTATCCGTCCATGAGTCGCTCTTACTCTTTGTCCAGCTTGCCAACCAGCGACAGGGTGAAATCGGCACCCATGTACTTGAAGTGCGGACGCACGTTCAGGCTGACGCGGTACCAGCCCGGCTCGCCTTCAACGTCGCTGACGATCACTTGCGCAGCGCGCAGCGGACGACGGCCACGTACTTCGGCGCTCGGGTTTTCCTGGTCGGCCACGTACTGACGGATCCACTTGTTCAGTTCCAGCTCGAGGTCGGTACGCTCTTTCCACGAACCGAGTTGCTCGCGCTGCAGCACTTTCAGGTAGTGAGCCAGGCGGTTGACGATCATCATGTACGGCAGTTGGGTGCCGAGCTTGTAGTTCAGCTCTGCAGCCTTGCCTTCTGCGCTGATGCCGAAGAACTTCGGCTTCTGCACCGAGCTGGCGGAGAAGAACGCCGCGTTGTCGGAGCCTTTACGCATGGTCAGGGAGATGAAGCCTTCCTCGGCCAGTTCGTATTCACGACGGTCGGAAACCAGAACTTCGGTAGGAATCTTGGTTTCGATTTCGCCCATGCTTTCGAAGTGGTGCAGAGGCAGGTCTTCAACGGCGCCGCCGCTCTGTGGACCGATGATGTTCGGGCACCAGCGGAATTTGGCGAAGCTGTCGGTCAGCTTCGTGCCGAACGCGTAAGCGGTGTTGCCCCACAGGTAGTGCTCGTGGCTGTTGGCAACGTTTTCCTTGTACACGAACGATTTGACCGGGTTCTCTTCCGGATCGTACGGGTTACGCAGCAGGAAACGCGGAACGGTCAGGCCAACGTAGCGGGAGTCTTCCGAGGTACGGAAGCTCTGCCATTTGGTGAATTGCGGGCCTTCGAAGTGATCTTTCAGATCCTTCAGGTCCGGCAGACCGGTGAAGCTTTCCAGACCGAAGAATTTCGGGCCGGCAGCGGCGATGAACGGCGCGTGGGACATGCAGGATACGCTGGCCACGTACTGCATCAGCTTCACGTCCGGCGAGCTTGGGGACAGGTAGTAGTTGGCGATGATCGCGCCAACCGGCTGACCACCGAACTGGCCGTATTCAGCGGTGTAGATGTGCTTGTACAGGCCCGACTGCATCACTTCCGGCGAATCTTCGAAGTCGTCCAGCAGGTCGTCCTTGGAGACGTTGAGGATTTCGATCTTGATGTTTTCGCGGAAGTTGGTGCGGTCGACCAGCAGTTGCAGGCCACGCCACGACGATTCCAGCGCCTGGAAGTCCGGGTGGTGCAGGATTTCGTCCATCTGACGGCTGAGCTTGGCATCGATCTCGGCGATCATGCGGTCAACCATGGCTTTCTTGACCGGCTCACCGTTGTTCTGCGGCTTGAGCAGCTCTTCGATGAACGCCGACACACCGCGCTTGGCGATGTCGTAGGCTTCGTCGTCCGGCGTCAGGCGGGTTTCGGCGATGATGCTGTCGAGGATGCTGTACTCGCCGTTTTCTGCGGCGTTCTGTTGTGCTGCGCTAGTGCTCATTGTGTTGGCTTCCTTGGCTGCTGGAGTCTCAAGCGTCCGGGGCTGCGGCGTTCAGGCCCAGCTCACCGAGTACGCGACCGCGGGATTCGTCGTCGGCGAGCACGCCTTCGATGGCTTTACGGAACGCAGGTGCGTTACCCAGCGGGCCTTTGAGGGCCACCAGCGCGTCGCGCAGTTCCATCAGTTTTTTCAGCTCAGGCACTTGCTCGACCAGGCTGGCCGGGTTGAAGTCCTTCATGGAGTTGACGCGCAGTTGCACAGCCAGCTCGTCGGCCTCGCCATCTTCCTGCAGACGGTTCGGCACGCTCAGCGTCAGACCCAGCTCTTGCTTGGCAAGCACTTCGTCGAAGGTCATCTTGTCGATGCTGATCGGCTTGCGATCCTCGATCTTGCGATCGTCCTTGCGGTGGGTGTAGTCACCGATTGCCAGCAGCTTCAGCGGCAGTTCAATCTCTTCCTGAGCACCGCCGGTGGCGGGTTTGAAGGTGACGTTGATGCGTTCCTTGGGGGCTACCGAGCCTTCTTTGGCCATGGCTTTTCTCCTTGCGGTTGTGGCCCTGGGGCCTATTCGAGTACCACTTCGAGATCGAGGTGGCACAGCCTGCGATAAATCTCTTCCTTGCGTTCACGTACGGCATGGTTCTGCGGTAACAACTCGCAGCAACTGTGCAGCAGGTGCAGCACTTCCAATGCAAGATCGGGCTCCCAGGCGTGCAGGCCTGAGTCCTGTAATGTCTGATCGAGGGTTTCGAGCTGGTTCTTGGCGAGTTCGTATTTCTTCGCCAGGAAGCACAGCCGCGCGAGGGCGAACTGCCAGAAGAAGCGCTCGCGCCCGCCGTGCGCCGATTGCAGGCCCTGTTTGAGGATCTGCACGGCAGGCTTGAGGCCTTCCTTGCGCAGGATCGGCTGGACTTCTTCCAGCGCCTTTTCCCAGGCTGGCTGGGTTTCGACGTTCTCGCTTTCCACCTTGCGCGGCGCGCTGGCGCTTTGCAGGTGCGGCATGACGTTGCCGGCGATCCACGCCCGGGTGGACGGATCGGCAAACGGCGCGCCGTCATGGAAACGCAGCTCGATGATGCCGGGCAGGCGCTGAATCAAAAGCGCGAAGTGGATTTCCACTTCGCGCATGGCCAGCTCGGCGTTGAGGTTCTGGAGACATTCCCAGACCATCCTCTGGCCATCGAACCAGAACGGCGCCTTCGCCAGGCTCGCCTCCAGTTCCACCAGCAGGTCGGCGTATTTGCCCTGATCGAAACGGTCCTGATACTGCTTGAGCTTGTCGACCGGCAACCCGCGCAGCACGGTGATCTGCTCGGCGTTGCGCTCAGGCACCGCGTCGATGGTCATCCACAGCAAGGTGCGGTTGAGGCGCAGCGCGCGCAGGTCGGTGGCTTTCTGCTTGAGCCACCAGGCGCACAACGGACGGGCGCTTTCCTGCTGGGCGCGCAGGGCCTTGTGGGCTTCTTTCTCGTTGTCGATGGGTGCGCCCGGCGCCAGCAACTGGCTGGCAGCCTGCTTGACCTGAGCCACCGCCGCGCCCACCACGCCGGGAGCCGGCTGGTTGTCGGCGGCGCGCTGGATCATGGTTTTCAGGCGACGGGAAAGCGGCAGCAACAGCGGCGCATCATCGCCCAGGTGCTCGGTGCAGGCGGCGTCGAGACCGGACAGGTGCTCGGACAGTTGCCGGAACATCGGCAGCTGTTCCTTGATCGCGATGTTCTCGGTGATCACCTGCTCAAGACGCGGCACCAGCCAGCCAATGGCGGCGGCCCGGGTACGGGGTTTGAGCGGGTGAACCTCGGCCCAGTTGTTTTCCGACAAGTGGTGCAGCAAACCGAGGCCGGCGAGCAGGCCGGGGAAGGATTCACGCTGGTACAGCGACCACGTCAGCCAGGCGCCGACACGCAAATCCTTGGATTGGGTACGCAGAAGATTTTCGCTGTTTTCGCGAATTTTCAGCCAGTCAATCTGCCCGCTTTCGTGCATCGACGAGGCTTTGGCCAGCTCGCTTTCCAGGGCCTCGAATTCGCTCGAGAAACGAACGTCTTCGCCCGCAAAATTCTCTTTGGAAACAGAGACTTTAGCGAGTTCGAGGTAATGGGCGGAAAGTTTGCTTGAGTAGGACATCCATGGCCTTTGTTTGGATTACGGTCGTGCGCCTATTGGAATTGCAGCGGCGCCGGGACAGTATCGAAGAGCAGTGAGAAGACTCATCCAATTGAGTGTGTGCTCTTTCAAGTGGGCGCATCGTAATCACTATGATGGCCACTAGCAAGCATCTGATTAAACAACAAGACGAACTGTTCATTGGGCGCTGTAGGAGATCGCCCTATATGTGTCAGGGGTTTCCCTGATATCGGCTTATATCAACCGAGCCTTTCAAACCCCGGCGTAACCTGCGTCCCAGAGCGGCTGCCTGAAACCCGCCGACACCTCCTTGAACGCGCGTTCCAAAACACGGACGAAAGCATGACAACACTACAAAGAAAATAAAGTAGGAATCTTCCGAAAACGGACGTGCATCTTTAAACAAATCCCGGAGGACAACAGCCAACAATAAAAGTGCCATCAATTTGATGGCATTGCACACTTTCGATACTTCAAAAGACTTCTTTGCCGGCACGATTGCAGGACTTCAAGCAAGTCAGCGTCAATTCATCAATCCGTCGCCCTGCTTAAGCACACACTTTCGATGTGGATTGTTCTGACAAATGTCATGAACTGTTCTTACATCAATATATTTCATGCTGCGAACGTGCCTTTATATGGCCAGCCTCAGTCATCAATTGACGGCTTACCACTGATACGGACATTGGCAAATGGATGAAAACAGACGGCCCATCAAGACCCGCTCCGCGGGCTGGGCGAGACGCTTCACGGATGAACTGGTCAAGCGGGACATCTCCCCCAACCAGATCTCCGTCATCAGCATGCTCTTCGCGCTGTTTGGCGCGGTGACCCTCAACATCGACAACGGCGTGGCCGGTTCGATCTGCTGCATCGTCGGCATTCAGTTGCGGTTGCTGTGCAATCTGTTCGACGGGATGGTGGCAATCGAAGGCGGCAAGCAATCGGCCGTTGGCAGTCTGTACAACGAGTTTCCGGATCGGGTTGCCGACAGCCTGCTGATCGTCGGGCTGGGTTTTGCCATCGGCCAGTCCGACCTCGGCTGGTTTGCAGCGCTGGCCGCTGCGCTGACGGCGTATGTCCGGGTGTTCGGCGGCGCTCTAGGGCTCACCCAGAGTTTCATGGGGCCGATGGCCAAGCAGCACCGAATGGCGGTGATGACCGTGGCGCTGCTGTTGAACGTGTTCGAAACCAGTTACTACGCGACCCACTACGCTTTGCTGATCGCGCTGGTGATCATCGCCCTTGGCTCCGTCGCCACCTGCGTGACGCGCACCTTGGCCATCGCCAGACAACTGAAGGGGAATGCTCATGTGGATCAGTAATGCGCTGATTTCGGTGCTGCGCTTCTTGATCGGCGTGACCGCCCGCTGGGAAAGCCCGCCGGACCTCACGCGCCAGCGCATCTACTACGCCAACCACACCAGCCACATGGACACCCTGGCAATCATCGCCGCACTGCCGCCGGAAGCCCGATTGAACGTGAAACCGGTGGCGGCCGCCGACTACTGGGGCAAGAACCGCTTTCTGTCGTACATCTCGCAGAAAGGCCTGAACGCGGTGCTGATCGAGCGCAATCCGGCACCGGGCACCAATGTGCTGGAGCCGATCTTCGATGTGGTGCGGGCCGGCCACTCGATCATCATTTTCCCCGAAGGCACTCGCTCCACGCAGGCGCTGCCGGGGGAATTCAAATCCGGAATCTTTCGCCTGGCCGAGACCTTTCCCGACGTCGATCTGGTGCCGATCTACCTGGAAAACCTGCATCGCTCGATGCCAAAAGGCAAACATGTGCCGCTGCCGATCATCTGCACGATCCGCATCGGCGATCCGCTGCAAAGGATAGAAGGCGAGGAAAAACAGGCGTTTCTGGAACGGGCGCGTGACGCCATCGTGAGGTTGTCGAAATGAGTCTGGAAACCAAGTTCCTGTGGTTCTTCGCGGCCATCGCCGGGCTGCTGGCAGTGGCTTCGCTGATTGGCGGCGTACTGGCCAGACGCGCGAAGAGCGAAAGCTCGATCGCGACCATCGAAAACCTCAACCAGCGCGTGAAAGCGTGGTGGGGGATGGTCATTATTTTCTTCGTGTCCTGGCTGCTCGGCCCCAACGCGACCGTGGTGTTGTTCGGTTTCATTTCGCTGTTTGCGCTGCGCGAGTTCATCACCCTGACGCCCACCGCGCGCGGTGACCACAACGCGCTGTTTTCAGCGTTTTTCATTCTGATCCCGCTGCAATACCTGCTGATCGGCACCCATTGGTACTCGATGTTCACGCTGCTGGTGCCGGTGTATGCGTTCCTGCTGCTGCCGGCGATTGCCGTGCTGAGCCAGGACACCGAGGGCTTTCTGGAGCGCACGGCGAAGATTCAGTGGGGCGTGATGATCTGCATCTACTGCATCAGCCACGCACCGGCGCTGTTGTTGCTCGACCTGCGGGGGTTCCAGGGCCAGAACGCCCTGCTGCTGTTCTACCTGGTGTTCGTGGTGCAGATGAGTGACGTGCTGCAGTACGTGTTCGGCAAGCTCTTCGGCAAACGCAAGGTTGCGCCGCTGGTGAGCCCGTCGAAAACCGTGGAAGGGCTGGTCGGCGGCGGGCTGTCCGCCACGCTGATCGGTGGCTGCATGTTCTGGATGACACCGTTCAGCTTCTGGCAGTCGCTGCTGATGTCGCTGGTCATCGTGGTGATGGGTTTCCTCGGCGGTCTGGTCATGTCCGCGATCAAACGCAGCCTGAGCGCCAAGGACTGGGGCACGATGATCAAGGGCCACGGCGGGATGCTCGACCGGATGGACTCGATCTGTTTCGCCGCGCCGATCTTCTTTCACCTGACCCGGTACTTCTTCTCGGCTTGATCCGGACGAAATCATCGGGCACAAAAAATGGGCATCCGACCGCAATCGGTATGCCCATTTTTTATACAGCGCGCCCGGCTGACCGGGCACTCGCCGCAATTATGGATTAACGCTGTCTTTCAACGATTTGCCTGGCTTGAACGCAACGGTGTTGCTGGCCTTGATCTTCACCGGTTCCCCGGTTTGCGGGTTTTTGCCGGTGCGGGCACCGCGGTGGCGTTGCAGGAAGGTGCCGAAGCCCACCAGCGTGACGCTGTCCTTGCGGTGCAGGGCGCCGGTGATTTCTTCGAGAACGGCGTTGAGAACGCGGTTGGCCTGCTCTTTGGTCAGATCCGCTTTTTCAGCGATTGCAGCGGCGAGTTCTGGTTTACGCATTAGTGAAGCCCCTTTGACGGTTTTTTGTTGTTATGTCCGTGCTGTTCTCGTTGGAACAGCGCCCAAGGCGCCGCAGGCTCTACTCTGCGGCAGACGGGAGTGAGGATGGCACGCGGTTAAGGGCGGCGCCAGTCTCCCCGCGACCTTTGTGGGGGCAAAAGCGGGGTGATTCCGACAGAACGACCGGTATTTACGCCAGCAAGGCTGGAAGCTGTTTGTTCAACGCGAGTTTTTCCATCACCGCCGCGCCGGTCAGGGCGTAACCGAGCAATTGCCCTTCTGCATCGTGACACAGCACCTTGACGTCGGCGCCCTGCCCTTCGACCGTCCAGACACCCTCGCGGCCCCGTGGCGGCGGGGAAACCACCAACGGGCAGACCGGGGTTTTCACGGTGATTGGCATCGGTCCGTAGTTCACCACGGTCGGGTTGTCGGCCAGGGTCTGTGCCAGCGCTCGCGCACAACTCATGAGGGGCATGACGTACAGAAGATTCAGCCCGTCGACCTCGGCGCAGTCGCCCAGGGCGTAAATATTGGCGTGAGAGGTTTGCAGATGGCGGTCGACCACCACACCGCGATTGGTCTGGATGCCGGCCGCCGCTGCCAGATCGATCCGTGGGCGCAGGCCGATGGCCGAGACCACCACATCGCACGGGACAACCTGGCCGTCGGACAGGTGTGCTTCCAGCCCATCCGCGACTTTTTGCAGGCGGGTCAGCACCGGGCCGAGATGGAAGCGCGCGCCGAGGCTTTCCAGCCCGGCCTGCACCGCTGCCGCAGCGGCCGGATGCAGCAGGGTCGGCATCACCTGTTCGCACGGTGCAACCAGTTGTACCTCGTAGCCGCCCAGAATCAGGTCATTGGCGAACTCGCAGCCGATCAGCCCGGCGCCGAGCAGCAACACTCGACGCTTGCCGGCCGCGGCGGCGCGAAAGCGCGCGTAGTCTTCGAGATCATTGATCGGGAACACCAGATCCCCGCCATCGCCTTCGATCGGCACGCGCACGGTTTCGGCACCCCAGGCGAGGATCAGGTCGCGATAGCTCACCGCTTCCTCACCGATCCAAAGACGTTTGTGGCCCGGATCGATGCCGCTGATGCGGGTGTGGGTGCGGATTTCGGCCTTCAACTGCTCAGCCATGGCGCCCGGCTCGGCCATGCTCAGGCCGTCGGCGTCCTTGTTCTTGCCGAAGCCGGTGGACAGCATCGGCTTGGAGTAGGAGCGACCGTCATCGGCGGTAATCAGCAGCAGCGGGGTTTCGCCATCGAGTTTGCGAAACTCGCGGGCCAGGTTGTAACCCGCCAGCCCGGTGCCAACGATTACGACAGGTGCGCTCATGCCCTACTCCTCAGTGTTTTCTCAGTTGATTTCGATCATTTCGAAGTCCATCTTGCCGACGCCGCAGTCCGGGCACAGCCAGTCTTCCGGCACGTCCTGCCACAGGGTGCCCGGCGCAATGCCGTCATCCGGCCAGCCGTCGGCTTCGTTGTAGATCAGGCCGCAGACCACACATTGCCACTTTTTCATTCAGGTACTTCCTCAGGATTCAGGCTTTAGCCGGCGCGGACGGTCGATGGTGCAGCGCTGCCGTCCGGCTCAGGGCGTTTTGTACTGATCGTGCCGGGCAGATGCAAGCCTGTTCGGCGCAGCGGCGACCCGGATCAATCAAACTCGCGGCTCGCCATGGTAAGCTCGCCGCCTCATTTGCTGCCAATAATGACTCATTGTGCAACACACAAACGCTCCGCTGTGGCGCCCGCAAAGCGAACTGACACCCCTCCCCGACACATCCACGCTCGACTGGCTGTTCGACGAAGGCTCCCTGACCCGCCGGCTGACGCGCCTGTCCGATGACGGCTTCAGCGTGACGCCGCTGTTCGAAGGCTGGCAGACCCTGCGCGACGACGAATGCTCAGCGCTGGAGCTGGCCGAAGGCAGCGAAGGCTGGGTACGCGAGGTGTATCTGCGCGGGCATGGCGAGGCCTGGGTATTCGCCCGCAGCGTGGCGTCGCGCAGTGCCTTGCAGGGCGACGGCTTGCACATGGATGAACTGGGTAGCCGCTCGCTGGGCGAGCTTCTGTTCTGCGATCACGCCTTCCAGCGCCGCGCCATCGAAGTCTGCCATTACCCGGAACACTGGCTGCCCGAAGGTTCCCGGGCTGCCGACCTGTGGGGACGGCGTTCGCGTTTCGACCGTGGCGCCTTGAGCGTACTGGTGGCGGAGATTTTCCTGCCCTCGCTGTGGGAGGCCGTCCGCGCCCGTCCGGAGAACTGCTGATGTACCAAAGCCTGCTCAAATCCCTGAATCGCTTGAACCCGCGCGCCTGGGACTTCATCCAGCTGACCCGGATGGACAAGCCGATCGGCATTTACCTGCTGCTGTGGCCGACGCTTTGGGCCCTGTGGATTGCCGGTAAAGGCTCGCCATCCCTGGCCAATATCGTGATTTTCGTGCTCGGCGTGGTGCTGACCCGTGCCGGCGGCTGCGTGATCAACGACTGGGCCGACCGCAAGGTCGACGGCCACGTCAAACGCACCGCGCAGCGACCTATTGCTGCCGGCAAGATCAGCTCGAAAGAGGCGCTGGTGTTCTTCGCGCTGCTGATGGGCGTGAGTTTCCTGCTGGTGCTGTGCACCAACGCGGCGACGATCTGGCTGTCGCTGGGCGGCCTGGCGCTGGCGTTCACCTATCCGTTCATGAAGCGCTACACCTATTACCCGCAAGTGGTACTGGGCATGGCGTTTTCCTGGGGCATGCCGATGGCGTTCACCGCCGAAACCGGCGAGCTGCCGGCCACCGCCTGGCTGCTGTGGATCGCCAATCTGCTGTGGACGGTGGGCTACGACACTTATTACGCAATGACCGACCGCGACGATGACCTGAAGATCGGCGTGAAATCCACAGCGATCCTGTTCGGCGAAGCGGACCGGGTGATCATCCTGACCTTGCAGGTACTGTCGCTGGGCTGTCTGCTGCTGGCGGGGTCGAAATTCGAACTGGGAATCTGGTTCCACCTCGGCCTGCTGGTTGCCGCCGGGTGCTACGCCTGGGAATTCTGGTACACCCGCGACCGGGACCGGATGCGCTGCTTCAAGGCGTTCCTGCACAACCACTGGGCCGGGCTGGCGATTTTCGTCGGGATCGTGCTGGATTACGCGTTGCGCTGATCCCAAGGAATCGCGGCCCGAGGCAATGCCTGCGGGCCGCGATCCGGTTTCACTGCCAATGGCTTACTTGTGCTCGTGAACCACGTGCCACACGTCCTTCATCTTGTCGCCGGTCATATCGCCCGGCTTGGCATCTTTCACGAAGGTGTACAGCGGCTTGCCGTCGTAGGCGTACTGCATCATGCCGTCATCACGTTTGATGACCGTCCATTTACCTTCAGCCTTGGCATCGGCCGGCGCCATCAATGGCGGCCAGTTCTTGGCGCAATCGCCGTTGCACATCGACTTGCCGCCACTGTCCTTGTCGAACGTGTAAAGCGTCATGCCCTTGTGGTCGACCATCATTCCGTCTTTCATCATGGCCGGCTCGGCCGCCATCGCAAGTCCAGGCAGAGTCAGGGCGGCAGCCATCAGCAAAGCCTTAAAGGAAGCAGTCATTTGAGTCATGGAAACCTTCTCTTGTGGTTGTCAGGATTCGGACTTAGAGCTTAGTTCAGGATTTGCACAATCGCCGCTGGACTAAAATACTGTCACACGACTGCAATAATTCCGTTATCTAATGCGGCGCAAGACAGTTAAATGACAAGAGGATTAAGGCATGGTTGGCAGGAGCATTCTGATCGTCGACGACGAAGCGCCCATTCGCGAAATGATCGCCGTTGCGTTGGAAATGGCCGGCTATGACTGCCTCGAGGCAGAGAACTCGCAGCAGGCCCACGCCATCATCGTCGACCGCAAGCCGGACCTGATCCTGCTCGACTGGATGCTGCCCGGCACCTCCGGCATCGAGCTGGCCCGTCGCCTCAAGCGTGACGAGCTGACCGGGGACATCCCGATCATCATGCTCACCGCCAAGGGCGAAGAGGACAACAAGATCCAGGGTCTGGAAGTCGGCGCCGACGACTACATCACCAAACCGTTTTCCCCACGCGAACTGGTGGCACGCCTCAAGGCTGTGCTGCGTCGCGCCGGCCCGACCGATGGCGAAGCGCCGATCGAAGTCGGCGGCCTGCTGCTCGACCCGATCAGCCACCGCGTGACTATCGACGGGCGTCCGGCCGAGATGGGCCCGACCGAATACCGTCTGCTGCAATTCTTCATGACCCACCAGGAACGCGCCTACACCCGTGGCCAGTTGCTGGACCAGGTCTGGGGCGGCAACGTCTATGTTGAAGAGCGCACCGTCGACGTGCACATCCGGCGCCTGCGCAAGGCCCTCGGCGACGCCTACGAAAATCTGGTACAAACCGTGCGCGGCACCGGCTACCGGTTCTCCACCAAAGCCTGAGCCGAGCGCCAGCCCCGTAGACAAGGACCGCATTTTCCGTGAACCAAAACTGGCATGGCACCCTGATTCGCCACATGCTGTTGCTGGTCACCGGCTGCCTGGTGATCGGCCTGATCACCGGCTACTACGGCTGGAGTCTGGCGGCGGGACTGGGCCTTTATCTGGCCTGGACGCTCAAGCAACTGCTGCGCCTGCACGAATGGCTGCGCCTGCACCAACCCGATGAAGCACCGCCCGACGGCTACGGCCTGTGGGGCGAGGTGTTCGACAGCATCTACCACCTGCAACGTCGCGACCAACGGGTACGCGGGCGCCTGCAAGCGGTGATCGACCGCGTTCAGGAGTCTACCGCCGCGCTGAAAGACGCGGTGATCATGCTCGACAGCGATGGCAACCTGGAATGGTGGAACCGTGCCGCCGAAACCCTGCTCGGCCTCAAGACCCCGCAGGACAGCGGCCAACCGGTGACCAACCTCGTCCGGCATCCGCGCTTCAAGGAATACTTCGAGCAGGAAAGCTACGCCGAGCCGCTGGAAATCCCCTCGCCGACCAACGATCGCGTACGCATCCAGCTGTACCTCACGCGCTACGGCAACAACGAACACTTGATGCTGGTGCGCGACGTCACGCGCATCCATCAGCTGGAACAGATGCGCAAAGACTTCATCGCCAACGTCTCCCACGAGCTGCGCACCCCGCTGACGGTGATCTGCGGCTATCTGGAAACCCTGCTCGACAACGTCGAGGAAGTGAACCCGCGCTGGAGCCGCGCACTGCAGCAGATGCAGCAACAGGGCGGGCGCATGCAGACCCTGCTCAACGACTTGTTATTGCTGGCCAAGCTGGAAGCCACCGATTACCCGTCGGACAACCAGCCGGTGCACATCGACACCCTGCTGCAGTCGATCAAGAGCGATGCGCAGCAGTTGTCCGGCTCAAAGAATCAGCGCATCACCCTGGAAGCCGACACCAGCATTCTGCTCAAGGGCAGCGAGGCGGAACTGCGCAGTGCGTTTTCCAACCTGGTGTTCAACGCCGTCAAATACACCCCGGCCGAAGGCAATATCCGCATCCGCTGGTGGGGCGACGATCAGGGTGCACACCTCAGCGTGCAGGATTCCGGGATCGGCATCGACAGCAAACACCTGCCGCGCCTGACCGAACGCTTCTACCGCGTCGACTCCAGCCGCAACTCCAACACCGGCGGCACGGGCCTGGGCCTGGCCATCGTCAAACACGTGCTGCTGCGCCATCGTGCACGGATGGAGATCAGCAGCGTGCCCGGTCATGGCAGCACCTTCACCTGCCATTTCGCCCCGGCGCAGGTCGCTCAGGCACGGGTCATCAGCGCCGCTGAGTAATGCCGGACTAGGCAATCGCCAGGTCAGCCGCTACATTGGCTGACTTGCGCCTGCCTTTCAGGTGCGGATTTTTCTTTCTTTCGAATCACACGGAACCCGCAAAACTCCATCATGGACCCTTCCCCTGGCTTGTCCCTCGCAACAATATTCGCCGATTTCGGCATGATTCTTTTCGCTCTGATCCTGGTTTTGCTCAACGGCTTCTTCGTTGCGGCGGAATTCGCCATGGTCAAACTGCGCTCGACCCGGGTCGAAGCCATCGCTGAGCAGCACGGCTGGCGCGGGCACATCCTGCGCACGGTGCACAGTCAGCTCGATGCGTACCTCTCGGCGTGCCAGCTCGGTATCACCCTCGCCTCCCTGGGCCTGGGCTGGGTCGGCGAGCCGGCGTTCGCGCACATTCTCGAACCGCTGCTGAGCGCGGTCGGCGTGCAGTCGGCAGAAGTCGTCAAAGGCATCTCGTTCTTCACCGCGTTCTTCATCATTTCCTACCTGCACATCGTGGTCGGCGAACTCGCACCCAAATCCTGGGCGATCCGCAAACCCGAGCTGCTGTCGCTGTGGACGGCGGTGCCGCTGTACCTGTTCTACTGGGCCATGTACCCGGCGATCTATCTGCTCAACGCCAGCGCCAACACCATCCTGCGCATCGCGGGTCAAGGTGAACCCGGCCCGCATCACGAACACCATTACAGCCGTGAAGAACTGAAACTGATCCTGCACTCCAGCCGTGGTCAGGACCCGAGCGACCAGGGCATGCGTGTGCTGGCCTCGGCGGTGGAAATGGGCGAGCTGGAAGTGGTCGACTGGGCCAACTCCCGGGAAGACCTGATTACCCTCGAATTCAACGCCCCGCTAAAAGAAATCCTGGCGATGTTCCGTCGCCACAAGTTCAGCCGTTATCCGGTGTACGACAGCGAGCGCAAGGAGTTCGTCGGCCTGCTGCACATCAAGGACCTGCTGCTGGAACTGGCAGCGCTGGATCACATTCCCGAGTCGTTCAACCTCGCCGAACTGACCCGCCCGCTGGAGCGCGTGTCGCGGCACATGCCGCTGTCGCAGTTGCTGGAGCAGTTCCGCAAGGGCGGCTCGCACTTCGCCGTGGTCGAAGAGGCCGATGGCAACATCATCGGCTACCTGACCATGGAAGACGTGCTGGAAGTGTTGGTCGGCGATATCCAGGACGAACACCGCAAAGCCGAGCGCGGCATCCTCGCCTACCAGCCGGGCAAACTGCTGGTGCGGGGCGATACGCCGCTGTTCAAGGTCGAGCGCCTGCTGGGGATCGACCTGGATCACATCGAAGCCGAAACCCTCGCCGGGCTGATCTACGAAACCCTGAAACGGGTGCCGGAAGAGGAAGAGGTGCTGGAAGTCGAAGGCCTGCGGATCATCATCAAGAAGATGAAAGGTCCGAAGATCATTCTGGCCAAGGTGCTGATGCTCGACTGACGGGGTTTACTGCTTGCCCAACGCAAAGTTGGGCAACGCCCCCAGCGGCCGGTTGAACTGATACGGAATCGACACCAGCCCCATCCCGGTGTTGCGCTGCACCACGAAGTGCAAATGCGGGCCGCTGCTGTTGCCGGTGTTGCCGGACAGCGCCAGCGGACTGCCCACCGTCACTCGCTGCCCTTCGCGCACACTCACCGACCCTTGCTTGAGGTGCAGGTACACGCCCATCGTGCCGTCGTCGTGCAGGATCCGCACGAAATTGCCGGACGGATCGGTGCCGCGCCCATTCTGGGCATTCTCGGTCTTCACCACTACCCCGGCCCGCGCCGCAATGATCGGCGTGCCGACCGGCATGGCGATGTCCATCGCGTATTTGTTCTTCGGCCCGAAGTGGCTGTAATCGCCATTGGCGCCCTGGCTGAGGCGGAACGGCCCGCCACGCCACGGAAACGGATAGCGATAGCCCTGAGCCGCGCCAGCCGGATCACCGAGGGAATAATGGAACTGCGGCGTATACACCAGCGGCTTGCCACCGGACACCGCCGTCAGCAACGCCAGCCGCGTATTGCTGCGTGCCGGCAACACCCGGCGGATCGTTTGCGCCGGCGCGCCGCGCACGTTGCTCATCCCGGTAAACGCCAGTGCAACCTCGACCGGCGCGTACAGGTCGTTGCGCACGAACACCACGTCCGCGCCCTTCTGCTTCTTGATGTCGAGATAGACCTGGCGCTCGAGGCGCTCGACCATCCGGTCCTGAAACACGAACACCTGAGAGCCTTTGCTCGGACGGTCGCTGTACGAAACCACTCCGTTGGCATCGGTGGATTTGTAGATCGTCATGGCCACAGTCGAGGTGGAGGCCATGAACAGACCACAGAAAAACAGCAGGCGCAGGGGCATGGGCAAAAATTCTGTCGAGTAAGGCCTGGGAATGAGCCTAGCAGGTGAAGCAGACCAGGCTAGTCGACAGATGTTTCAAAATGGCAGGTGCAGGAGATGATCGTCCCCACGCTCTGCGTGGGGACGCAGCCCGGGACGCTCTGCGTCCCATGCGTGAGGACGCAGAGCGTCCCTTGAGGCATTCCCACGCGGAGCCTGGGAACGATCAATGTCAGGCGACGAAGATTATGCGCCCGGAACGAAGTGCTTCTGCGCCGTGCCGCGAGCGATCAGGCGGGAGATGTAGTCGAGCTTCTGCGCGTCCTGGTCGACGAAGCGGAAGGTCAGTTGCAGCCAGTCGCTGTCGGCTTTCTGCTCGTGCGCAACGATGGCGTGCAGGTAGCCGTTGAGACGGGCGATTTCGGCGTTGTCGCCCTGCTCCAGATCGAGCACGGCGCTGTCGAGGATCTGCGGCAGGGTGTCGGTGCGTTTCACCACCAGCAGCGCTTCCTTGATGCTCAAGGCCTTGATCACGCATTGCTGGGTGCCACTTGGCAGGCGCAGTTGGCCCTGGCCACGACCGCCGGCCGGAGCGCTGGACGCTGCCGGGGCTTTCACAGGCGGGCTGTTGAGCAAACCACGCTGTGGCGCGGCGGCGGGAGCCGGGGCCGCAGCGGCAGGCTTGGCAAACGGGTTGACCGCCGGCGCAGCCGGTGCGGAACCAATCACCGCAGCCTTGCCACCGGTCAACGCGCTCAGGGAGTCGTTGCCGAACGCCGAGTTCATCTTGGTCGGGGCGCTGTTCATCAGGGTGTCGAGCTTGCCGACCTTGTTCAGGGCCTGCTTGACCTTGGTCAGCAGTTGCTCGTTGGTGAACGGCTTGCTGACGTAACCGGAAACGCCGGCCTGAATCGCCTGCACCACGTTTTCCTTGTCGCCACGGCTGGTGACCATGACGAACGGCATGCTCTTGAGATTGTCTTGCTCGCGGCACCAGGTCAGCAGTTCAAGACCGGACATTTCCGGCATTTCCCAGTCGCACAGCACCAGGTCGAAAGCTTCCTTGGCCAGCATGGCCTGGGCTTTTTTACCGTTGACGGCGTCCTCGGTGCGGATCCCCGGGAAGTAATTACGCAGGCACTTTTTCACCAGGTCACGAATGAACGATGCATCGTCCACGACCAACACACTGATCTTGCTCATCCAACACCCCTATTAAAATCCCGGCAAGCATAACGCTGGCTGATGGCACATTGCCAAAACTCTTCAGTCACGCCGGGACTTTTCGTTCGCGGGTGCTGCTTTTTAATTCGCTTTCACATCACAGAAGTACAAACAAAAACGCCCGGCCAAAGGGCCGGGCGCTTTTCTCAGGCAATCTTACTTATCGTCAGCATCGCCCGGAACATTAGCGGTTTCGCCACTTGTCCCTTCAACTTCTTCCTTCATGCGCTTGAGGCCCATGTGGCGCACATCGGTGCCGCGCACCAGGTAAATCACCAGCTCCGAGATGTTGCGTGCGTGGTCGCCGATCCGTTCCAGCGAACGCAGTACCCAGATGATGCTCAAGACCCGCGAGATAGAGCGTGGGTCTTCCATCATGTAGGTCGCCAGCTCACGCAGGGCGGTCTTGTATTCGCGGTCGATGATCTTGTCGTACTGCGCCACCGACAACGCCAGATCGGCGTCGAAGCGGGCAAATGCGTCCAGCGCATCACGCACCATGTTGCGTACCTGGTCGCCGATGTGACGAACCTCGACGTAACCGCGCGGCGCTTCGCCTTCTTCGCACAACTGGATCGCACGACGGGCGATCTTGGTCGCTTCGTCGCCGATGCGCTCCAGGTCGATCACGGACTTGGAGATGCTGATGATCAAACGCAGGTCGGACGCCGCCGGCTGACGACGGGCCAGAATGCGCAGGCATTCTTCGTCGATGTTGCGTTCCATCTGGTTGATCTGGTCATCGATCTCGCGCACTTGCTGGGCCAGGCCCGAGTCGGCCTCGATCAGCGCGGTAACCGCGTCGTTGACCTGCTTCTCGACCAGCCCGCCCATGGCCAGCAGGTGGCTGCGCACTTCTTCCAGTTCGGCGTTGAACTGCGCGGAAATGTGATGGGTAAGGCCTTCTTTACTAATCATGTTGGCGTCCTTGGAGCGTCCGGTAAGGTGCGGCGGGCCGCAGCGTCAATTCTGTGAATAACCCGCAACTGTCAGCCGTAACGACCGGTGATGTAGTCTTCGGTCTGCTTCTTGGCCGGATTGGTGAACAGCGTATCGGTGTCGCCGAATTCCACCAGTTTGCCCATGTACATGAACGCCGTGTAGTCGGACACCCGCGCCGCCTGCTGCATGTTGTGGGTCACGATGACGATGGTGAACTTGGATTTGAGCTCGTAGATCAGCTCTTCGACTTTCAGGGTCGAGATCGGGTCGAGGGCCGAGCACGGTTCGTCGAGCAGCAGCACTTCCGGCTCCACCGCGATGGTACGGGCGATCACCAGACGCTGTTGCTGACCGCCGGACAGGCCGAGTGCCGAGTCATGCAGACGGTCTTTGACTTCGTCCCACAGGGCCGCGCCTTTCAGTGCCCACTCGACGGCTTCGTCGAGGATGCGCTTCTTGTTGATGCCCTGGATGCGCAGGCCGTAGACCACGTTCTCGTAGATGGTTTTCGGGAACGGGTTAGGCTTCTGGAACACCATGCCGACCCGGCGACGCAGCTCGGCCACGTCTTCGCCCTTGCGGTAGATGTTGTTGCCGTACAGGTTGATCGCGCCTTCGACGCGGCAGCCGTCCACCAGATCGTTCATGCGGTTGAAGGTACGCAGCAGCGTGGACTTGCCGCAGCCGGACGGGCCGATGAAGGCAGTCACGCGCTGTTTCGGGATGTTCATGCTGACGTCGTACAGCGCTTGTTTCTCGCCGTAGAACAGGCTCAGGCCCGGCACTTCGATGGCCACGGTTTCCTGCTCGAGATTCAGGCTCTGCTTGTCGCGGCCCAGGGCAGACATGTTGATGCCGTGGGTATGTGTTTCGTGCTGCATGGGAGATCCCCTGTGCTAACAAATTCGGTTCGGTTGGCTGCCGGGAATCAGGCCGGCAGCCCTTCAATTCTTGTAACGGCGATCAGCTGTCCAGCGCCTTGTACTTCTCGCGCAGGTGGTTACGGATGTACACCGCCGACAGGTTCAGGGTGGCGATCACCAGCACCAGCAGCAGCGCCGTGGCGTACACCAGCGGCCGCGCGGCCTCGACGTTCGGGCTCTGGAAGCCGACGTCGTAGATGTGGAAGCCCAGGTGCATGATCTTCTGATCCAGGTGCAGATACGGGTAGTTGCCGTCCACCGGCAGCGACGGCGCCAGTTTCACCACACCCACCAGCATCAGCGGCGCCACTTCACCGGCGGCGCGAGCCACGGCGAGGATCATGCCGGTCATCATGGCCGGACTGGCCATCGGCAGAACGATCTTCCACAGGGTTTCAGCCTTGGTAGCGCCCAGAGCCAGCGAGCCCTCACGCACGGTGCGCGGGATACGCGCCAGACCTTCTTCAGTGGCCACGATCACCACCGGCACCGCCAGCAGCGCCAGGGTCAACGAAGCCCAGAGCAGACCCGGCGTACCGAAGGTTGGTGCCGGCAGCGCTTCAGGGAAGAACAGACGGTCGAGCGAGCCACCGAGCACGTAGACGAAGAAGCCCAGACCGAACACGCCGTAAACAATCGCCGGAACACCCGCCAGGTTGTTCACCGCGATCCGGATCACCCGGGTCAGGGTGTTCTGCTTGGCGTATTCACGCAGGTACACCGCCGCCAGCACGCCGAACGGGGTCACGATCATCGCCATGATCAGGGTCATCATCACGGTGCCGAAGATCGCCGGGAAAATCCCGCCTTCGGTGTTCGCTTCACGCGGGTCGTCGGACAGGAATTCCCAGACCTTGCTGAAGTAGAAACCGATCTTGGTGAACGTCCCCATCGCGTTCGGCTGGTAGGCGTGCACCACTTTGCCCAGGCCGATTTCAATCTCTTTGCCGTTGGCGTCGCGGGCCGTCAGCGCGTCACGGTTGAACTGCGCGTGCAGGTCAGCCAGACGAGCCTCGATGTCCTGATAGCGGGCGTTCAGCTCGGCGCGCTCGGACTCCATGTCCGCTTGTGCGGTGGCGTCGAGCTTGCCTTCCAGCTCCAGCTTGCGACCGTGCAGACGGATGCGCTCGAGGCCGGCGTTGATCGCGCCGATGTCGGTCTTTTCCAGCGACTTGAGCTGCGCCGCGAGGCCGCTCACACGGTTGATCCGCGCTTGCAGTTCAGGCCAGGCCGCTTCGCCCTCGGCGATCACCTTGCCGTCCTGTTTGACGTTGACCAGGTAGCCGTAGAAGTTGCCCCACTCACGACGCTCCAGCGCCATCAGTTCCACCGGCGTGGTCTGATTGGTCAGCCACTCGCCGACGATCCAGGTGAAATCGTTGCCGTTCAGGTCACGGTTGCCGACCTTGATCAGCTCGCGGGTCATGAATTCCGGACCTTCGTCCGGTACCGGCAGGCCGGCGCTCTTCAGACGGGCGCGCGGCACTTCTTCTTTCTGCACCACTTCGCCCACGACCAGATGCTGGCCCTGGCCCGGTACGTCATAGCTGGCGTGGATCAGATCCGCCGGCCAGAAGTGACCCAGACCACGCACGGCGATCACCGCCAGCAGGCCAATGGTCATGATGACCGCGATGGACACCGCGCCGCCGCTGATCCAGACGCCGGGGGCGCCGCTCTTGAACCATCCTTTCAGGGAGTTCTGTTTCACAGACTTCTACCTTTGCTTAAAGCGACGAGTATTTCTTGCGCAGACGCTGACGAATCAGTTCCGCGAGGGTGTTCATGACGAAGGTGAACAACAGCAACACCAGCGCCGAGAGGAACAGCACGCGGTAGTGGCTGCCGCCGACTTCCGACTCCGGCATTTCCACCGCAACGTTGGCGGCCAGGGTGCGCAGGCCTTCGAACAGGTTCATTTCCATGACCGGGGTGTTGCCGGTGGCCATCAGCACGATCATGGTTTCGCCGACCGCACGGCCCATGCCGATCATCAGCGCCGAGAAGATGCCCGGGCTGGCGGTCAGGATGACCACGCGAGTCATGGTCTGCCACGGCGTGGCACCGAGGGCCAGCGAGCCCAGGGTCAGGCCGCGCGGCACGCTGAACACGGCGTCTTCGGCGATCGAGTAGATGTTCGGGATCACCGCAAAGCCCATGGCCAGACCGACCACCAGAGCGTTGCGCTGGTCGTAGGTGATGCCCAGGTCGTGGGAGATCCACATGCGCATGTCACCGCCGAAGAACCAGTTCTCCATGAACGGACTCATGTACAGCGACAGCCAGCCAACGAACAGGATCACCGGAATCAGCAGCGCACTTTCCCAGCCATCCGGGACTTTCAGGCGGATCGATTCAGGCAGGCGGCTGAAGGTGAAACCGGCGATCAGGATGCCGATCGGCAGCAGCATCAGCAGGCTGAAGATGCCCGGCAGATGCCCTTCCACGTATGGCGCCAGGAACAGGCCGGCGAAGAAGCCGAGGATCACCGTCGGCATCGCTTCCATCAGCTCGATCACCGGTTTGACCTTGCGGCGCATGCCCGGGGCCATGAAGTACGCGGTGTAGATCGCAGCGGCGACAGCCAGCGGTGCAGCCAGCAGCATCGCGTAGAACGCGGCTTTCAGGGTGCCGAAGGTCAGTGGCGACAGGCTCAGTTTCGGTTCGAAATCGGTGTTGGCGGCGGTCGATTGCCAGACGTATTTAGGCTCGTCGTAGTTCTCGTACCAGACCTTGCTCCACAGTGCGCTCCACGAGACTTCCGGGTGCGGGTTGTCGAGCAGCAGCGGTTGCAGCTTGCCGCCGGCTTCGACGATCACGCGGTTGGCGCGCGGCGACAGACCGAACAGGCCCTGGCCTTCGACGACTTGATCCACCAGCAAGGTGCGGTGCGCGGTGCTGTGGAACACGCCGAGCTTGCCGCTGGCATCCAGGGCCAGGAAGCCCTTGCGACGTTCTTCGGCGGAAATTTCAACGATCGGCGTGGTGCCCATCTGGAAGGTGCGGATCTGCTTCAGGCGCAGCTCGCCATCGGTGTCGCGGGCCATAAACCACTGGGCCAGGCCACCTTTGGAGTCACCGACGATCAGCGAGATGCCGCCCACCAGTTGCGTGGCGGCGGTGACTTCGGCTTCGCCGTTTTCCAGCAGCTTGTAGCGACCGTTGAGGCTCTTGTCGCGCAGGCTGAACACGTCGGCCTGGGCACGTCCGTTGACCACGTACAGCCACTGCTGGCGCGGGTCGACGAAGATGTTTTTCACCGGCTCGGTCATCTGCGGCAAGTCGATACGCTTCTGCTCGTTGGTGACTTCGCCGGTCATCATGTTTTCTTCGCTGGTCAGCGACAGCACGTTGAGTTGCGAACCGGTGGAACCGACCAGCATCAGGGTCGAATCGGTGGCGTTGAGGCTGACGTGCTCCAGCGCACCGCCGCTTTCGTTCAGCGCGATCGGTGCATCGCCATACGGATACTCGATGGCCGGGGTGATGGTTTTCTTGCCATCCGGGTAGCTGACTTTATAAGTGTGACGGAACACCAGCGCCTGACCGTTGGACAGGCCCACGGCCACCAGCGGATGGCCCGGCTGGTCTTCGCCGATGGAGGTCACACTGGCGCCTGCCGGCAAAGGCAGATCGACGCGCTTCAACTCAGCGCCACTGTCGATGTCGAAGAACAGCGCCTGGCCCTTGTCGGAAACGCGCATCGCCACCTGATTCTGCTCTTCGAGCGAAATCATCAGCGGCTTGCCGGCGTCCTGCATCCAGGCCGGGGTGATTGCATCTTTCGCGCTCAGGTCAGCACCTTTGAACAGCGGCGCGACCACGTAGGCGAGGAAGAAGAAGATCAGGGTGATGGCTGCCAGCACCGCCAGACCGCCGACGAGGACGTACCAGCGGGTGAAGCGATCCTTGAGCGCGCGAATGCGGCGCTTGCGTTGCAACTCAGGCGTATTGAAGTCAATGCGCTTGGGAGGGTTCGTAGTCATTTTGGAATTGGCCAGATCATTCATGCGCACACCCTAGCGATCCTGTATGACAGAAAGATGACAATGCAGTGACGCACCAAATCCGCCGCCAGCAGGGCACTGGCAGTGGATAGAAGAATTCGGGGAGTGTGGGGGCCGGGCCGCTTGCGGGCCGGGCCCCACACGTGAGTCAGGCGGGGTTCACCCCTGACTCAGTTTGTTACTTTTTTGCGACTTCAGCGCCGCCTTCCTGCAGACCCAGGTCAGCCAGTGCTTTTGCAGCAACCTTGGCTGGCAGAGGGATGTAGCCGTCTTTCACTACCACTTCCTGGCCCTGTTTCGACAGAACCAGTTTCACGAACTCGGCTTCCAGCGGGGCCAGAGGCTTGTTCGGGGCTTTGTTGACGTACACGTACAGGAAACGCGACAGCGGGTACTTGCCGTTCAGGGCGTTTTCTTCGGTGTCTTCGATGAAGTCAGTGCTGCCTTTCTTCGACAGAGCAACGGTTTTCACGCTGGCGGTCTTGTAGCCGATGCCCGAGTAACCGATGCCGTTCAGCGAGGAGCTGATCGACTGCACGACCGAAGCCGAGCCTGGTTGTTCGTTGACGTTAGGCTTGTAGTCGCCTTTGCACAGGGCTTCTTCCTTGAAGTAGCCGTAGGTGCCGGATACCGAGTTGCGACCGAACAGTTGAACCGGCTTGTTGGCCAGGTCGCCGGTCACGCCCAGGTCGCCCCAGGTTTTCACGTCGGTCTTGGCGCCGCACAGACGGGTAGACGAGAAGATCGCGTCAACCTGTTCCATGGTCAGGTGCTGGATCGGGTTGTCCTTGTGTACGAAAACAGCCAGGGCGTCCACGGCAACCGGGATAGCGGTTGGCTTGTAGCCGTATTTCTGTTCGAAGGCTGCCAGTTCGGTGTCCTTCATCTTGCGGCTCATCGGGCCCAGGTTGGAGGTGCCTTCCGTCAGCGCAGGTGGCGCAGTGGCGGAGCCAGCGGCCTGAATCTGGATGTTTACGTTCGGGTATTCTTTTTTGTAGTTCTCAGCCCAGAGGGTCATGAGGTTGGCCAGGGTATCGGAGCCGACGCTGGACAGGTTGCCCGACACACCAGTGGTCTTGGTGTAGCTCGGGATAGCAGGGTCAACAGCGGCAACCGCGTTGGCAGTCGCAACGCCAGCAGCGACAAAAGTCATTGCCGCCATCAAACGCTTCAGTTTCATGCCTTACTCCTAGCAGATAGGGTGTGTTAAGTCGGGGCCAAGTATCAGCAGGCCGTGTGAACACTCTATGGCTGAAATATGACAATTGGATGAAAGGCCAGCATCCCTGTCGGAAGGCTGGCCTTTCAGTTGTAACGGCAAGTGTGAAGATGACTCAGCGACCTTTGCTCCACAGCCACGCGCCGACCAGGATCCCCATCCCGCACAGCACCGCCACATAGTAGGCAGGGCCCATCGCGCTTTCTTTCAGCAGCAGGCTGACCACCATCGGCGTCAGGCCACCGAAGATCGCGTAAGCGACGTTATAAGAGAAGGACAGACCGCTGAAGCGCACCACCGGCGGGAACGCTTTCACCATTACGTAAGGCACCGCGCCGATGGTGCCGACCAGGAAACCGGTCAGCGCATACAGCGGGAACAGCCAGTTCGGGTGATCGGCGAGGCTGTGATAGAAGGTCCAGGAACTGGCCAGCAAGCCCAGGCAGCCGAACACGAACACCCGACCGGCACCGAAGCGATCGGCCAGCGCGCCGGAAATGATGCAACCCAGGCTCAGGAACACGATCGCCAGGCTGTTGGATTGCAGCGCGGTGGTCGGCGAGAAGTGATAGACCGTTTGCAGCACTGTCGGGGTCATCAGGATTACCACGACGATACCGGCGGACAGCAACCAGGTCAGCAGCATCGACACTGCGATCGCCCCGCGATGGTCACGCAGCACTGCGCGCAGCGGCACTTCTTCGGCCAGCGCCTTGCGCTGTTGCAGTTCGGCGAACACCGGGGTTTCGTGCAGCCAGCGACGCAGGTAGACCGAGAACAGACCGAACACACCACCCAACAGGAACGGAATCCGCCAGGCGTAATCCGAAACTTCCACTGGCGTATAAATGCTATTGATCGCGGTGGCGACCAGCGAACCGAGCAGGATGCCCGCCGTCAGGCCGCTGGTCAGGGTGCCGCAGGCGTAGCCGATGTGCTTGCCGGGTACGTGTTCGGAAACGAAGACCCACGCCCCCGGAACCTCACCGCCAATCGCCGCGCCCTGAATGACGCGCATCAACAGAAGCAGGATCGGCGCCCACATGCCGATCTGCGCGTAGGTCGGCAACAGGCCCATGATCAGGGTCGGCACGGCCATCATGAAAATGCTCAGGGTGAACATCTTCTTGCGCCCCAGCAGGTCGCCGAAGTGCGCCATCACGATCCCGCCCAGCGGCCGTGCGAGGTAGCCGGCGGCGAAGATGCCGAAGGTCTGCATCAGACGCAGCCACTCGGGCATGTCGGCCGGGAAGAACAATTTGCCGACCACGGTGGCGAAGAACACGAAGATGATGAAATCGTAGAACTCCAGCGCGCCCCCCAGGGCCGAAAGCGACAGAGTCTTGTAGTCATTGCGGGTCAACGGTCGTGCGGGTTGGTCGGGCTGCGCGAGGCTCGAGGGCGCTGTGGTCATGGCAAGGTCTTCTCTTATAGTCGGATCTGCCGCCACAACAACGCTGGCTGTGGCTCGGGCAGGTTCGGCACCATAGCAAATTGTTCGAAAAAGCACATAGAGGCGCGTATTTGCCGGTCGAAATCAGAACCGGACGGTCGTCGCGGAGTCTACCGACCGATATACTCGCAACCTTGCTCCGGTTTGTAAGGGGTTGCTGTGCGAAAACGTCGTTGGCCCGACCCTTGCTCGGGATTAGCCGGTTTCGCAGAGTTTCTCCTTAGGCGCCTGATGGAAAACGTGACGAACGTAGTATGTTCGGTGCTGAATCGTTTTTCCCGAAGACGGCTACCACCAGCAATACCCAACGAAGAGTCACGGGTCAGAGGCACCCCCGGCATGATAGAGCTCGAACAAGAAGATCCGATCCCGCAAGGCGACCTGGCCCTGCAAATCACCGCGCTTCCCCGCGAAACCAACGGCTTCGGCGATATTTTCGGCGGCTGGCTGGTGGCGCAGATGGACCTGGCCGGCACTGCCATGGCCAGCCGTGTTGCCGGTGGCCGTGTTGCGACCGTGGCCATCGATCGCATGGCGTTTCTGGTGCCGGTAGCTGTCGGCGCGCAATTGTCCTTTTATACCCAGACCCTGGAAATCGGCCGCAGCTCGATCCAGATGATGGTCGAGGTGTGGAGCGACGATCCGCTGTCCAGCGAGTGGCGTAAAGTGACCGAAGCGGTGTTCGTGTTCGTTGCCATCGATGGCAGCGGTCGCACCCGTTCGGTTCCGCCACGCGCACGTTAAACCTCGCGGCCGTTTCACGGTCGATAGTCGTCCAAGTTGCTGATCGAGAGTTGTCCCATGAACACGCCCAACGTTGAAGCCGTGAAACTGGATGAACTGAACTGCTGGCGCATCCGCCACGGTCAGGCCGAAGTGCTGGTGGCCCAGCAAGGCGCGCACATCCTCAGTTATCAGGTGGACGGCCAGCCGCCGCTGATCTGGCTGAACGACAAGGCCGTGTTCAAGACCGGCAAGAGCATCCGCGCCGGGGTGCCGGTGTGCTGGCCGTGGTTCGGCGTCTTCGCCCGCAACCCGCAGAGCGTGCAGGCGATGCGCGTCAGCGAAGAACCGGCCGCCGCCCACGGGTTTGTCCGGGCGATGGATTGGGAACTGGGCGGTATCGAAACCGAAGGTGAAAGCCTCAAGGTGGAATTCAAGCTGCCCTACCCCGAAGGCGGTTTTCCGGGCTGGCCGCATCAGGTCGACCTGACCTTGACCCTGCGCCTCGACGATCAGTTGCACATCAGCCTGACCAGCCACAACCGTGGTGCCGACACCGTCAGCATCAGTCAGGCGCTGCACAGCTATTTCGCGGTCAGCGATGTGCGCAACGTGCGCGTCGAAGGCGTCGATGGCCTGAATTACATCGAGACCCTGGACGACTGGAAAACCCACACCCAGCAAGGCGACCTGCGTTTTGCCGGGGAAACCGACCGCATCTACCTCGACGCCCCGCCACAACTGAGCATCGTCGACCCGGCCTGGGAACGGCGCATCGTGCTGACCGCCAGCGGTTCACGCACGGCGGTGATCTGGAACCCGTGGATTGATCGCGCCGCCGCGTTCAGCGACATGGACAACGACGGCTGGCAGCGCATGCTGTGCATCGAAACCGCGAATGTGATGGACGACGTGGTGAACCTGGCACCGGATGCCAGCCACACCATGGGTGTCAGCGTCGGCAGCAAGCCGCTCTGAAAACAAAAAACGCAGCCCTGAGGCTGCGTTTTTTTTGCAGGTCTGAATTACAGATCCGATTCCTGCACCACCCGCACCTTGTCTGCTTCCAGCGCATACGCAGCGTCGGCGAGATCATTGCTGACCTTCTCGATCTTCAGCGTGCCGGTCACCCAGAGCGGCGTGTAGATGTCATCCAGCTTCAAGCCTTTCGGATAACGCACCAGCACCAGTTGATTCGGTGGCGGTGGCGGCACGTGGATGCACGCGCCCGGGTACGGCACGAGGAAGAACAGCGTGCTGCGACCCTTGGCGTCGGATTCCAGCGGCACCGGATAACCACCGATGCGAATGTGCTTGTCGTTCATCGACGCCACGGTCTTGGTCGAATACATCACCGCCGGCAGACCCTTGGCCTGCTTCATGCCGCCTTTCTCGGTAAAGGTGCCGGTGGCTTCCGGGGAGTTGTGGTCGATTTCAGGCATGGCCTCGAGGGCTTTCTGGTCCGACTTGGGCATCAGTTCCAGCCAGTCGGTTTCCGGCAGATCGCCGGCGTGGGCCAGACCGCTGCCCAGTAAAAGGAGAGTCAACAGAAGACGGCGCATGAAGGTGCTCGGTAAAGGATGCTCGAATAAGGAGGGAACGCTGAATCGCCGAGCATTCTAGCCCTCCCCGCCGGATTGGCAGAGAGGGCTTTGTCGCTTTGGATCAGTTCTTTTTGATCAGGCCGTAGATCACCAGCAGCACGATCGCGCCGACCAGCGCGCCGATGAAGCCGGCGCCCTGACCCGCCTGATAGATGCCCAGGGCCTGGCCGCCGTAAGTGGCTGCCAGCGAACCGCCGATACCGAGCAGGATGGTCATGATCCAGCCCATGCTGTCATCGCCCGGTTTCAGGAACCGCGCCAGCAGGCCGACGATGAGGCCGATAAAGATGGTTCCGATAATTCCCATGGCATTTCCCTCTGAATAATAGATAAGCCAAAGCCTAGTCAGACTTTGGCATCCTGCCATGAGAGAACGGCGGCCCCTTAATGGTTCCGCCGCTGCCAGATGAAACTGTCGTTACTCGGCGATCAGCGCTTCGACCTTGAGGATCTGCTGCTCGAGGGTCGACTTGTCCTTGCAACGCAGGTTGGCGTGACCGACCTTGCGCCCGGCCTTGAAGGCCTTGCCGTAGTGATGCAGATGGCAATCGTCAATGGCGATGACCTTCTCGACCGGCGGAACCACACCGATGAAGTTGAGCATCGCGCTCTCGCCGACCTTGGCGGTCGAACCCAACGGCAGACCGGCAACGGCCCGCAGGTGGTTTTCGAACTGGCTGCACTCGGCGCCTTCGGTGGTCCAGTGCCCGGAGTTGTGCACGCGCGGGGCGATTTCGTTGGCCTTGAGGCCACCGTCGACTTCGAAGAACTCGAACGCCATCACGCCGACGTAGTTCAGCTGCTTGAGCACACGGCTGGAATAGTCTTCGGCCAGAGCCTGCAGCGGGTGATCGGTGCTGGCAACGGACAGCTTGAGGATGCCGCTGTCGTGGGTGTTGTGCACCAATGGATAGAACTTCGTCTCGCCATCACGGGCACGCACGGCGATCAGCGACACTTCACCGGTGAACGGCACGAAGCCCTCCAGCAGGCAGGCCACGCTGCCCAGCTCGGCGAACGTACCGACCACGTCTTCCGGCTTGCGCAGGACTTTCTGGCCCTTGCCGTCGTAACCCAGGGTGCGGGTTTTCAGCACGGCCGGCAGACCGATCGACGCAACGGCGGCGTCCAGGTCGGCTTGCGACTGGATGTCGGCGAACGCCGGGGTCGGAATCCCCAGATCCTTGAACATGCTCTTCTCGAACCAACGGTCGCGAGCGATGCGCAGGGCTTCGGCACTCGGGTAGACCGGAACGAATTGCGAAAGGAACGCCACGGTTTCAGCCGGGACGCTTTCGAACTCGAAGGTCACCAGATCGACTTCATCGGCCAGCTGACGCAGATGATCCTGATCGCCGTAATCGGCCCGCAGGTGTTCGCCCAGCGCAGCGGCGCACGCGTCCGGCGCAGGGTCGAGGAAAGCGAAGTTCATGCCCAGCGGGGTGCCCGCCAGGGCCAACATGCGACCCAACTGGCCGCCACCGATTACACCGATCTTCATCTCAACAACCTCAGGCAATACGTGGGTCTGGATTGTCCAGGACGCTGTCTGTCTGCTCGGCACGGAAGGTTTTCAGTACCGCGTGGAATTGTGGATGCTTGGCGCCCAGGATGCTCGCCGACAGCAGCGCTGCGTTGATCGCACCCGCCTTGCCGATGGCCAGGGTGGCAACCGGAATACCGGCCGGCATCTGCACGATCGACAGCAGCGAATCGACGCCCGAGAGCATCGCCGACTGCACCGGCACGCCCAGCACCGGCAGGTGGGTCTTGGCCGCACACATGCCTGGCAGGTGGGCTGCGCCACCGGCACCGGCGATGATCACCTCGATGCCGCGGCCTTCAGCCTCTTCGGCGTACTGGAACAGCAGATCCGGGGTGCGGTGGGCGGAAACCACCTTGACCTCGTAAGGGATGCCGAGCTTTTCCAGCATATCGGCGGTGTGGCTAAGGGTGGACCAATCGGACTTGGAGCCCATGATCACGCCAACCAGTGCACTCATCGTCGCGCCTCTTCTCTCTGGGCGCCCGCAGGCGCGTCAAAAACAACAAGCCACGCAGGATGCGTGGCTTGTTGTAGGAAAAATGGCCGGACGAACCGGCCGAAGGCTGCGCAGTATACCGCAAAGAAAGCAATAAACAGCCCCCGTAGCGACCATCTGTCATCTGCCGCAAAAGCCCGGTTTTATTGACTCGAAGGTCAGTGGTCGGGACATATTTCACGCATCGGACGTACCTTGTGCCGCTCCGCCTTCCAGCTTGCGCCACAACAACCGCACATTGGCCTTGCGCACCAGCGCGCAGCGGTACAGGCGAATCTCCAGCGGCACATGCCATTGCGGGCCGCCACAAACTACCAGTTCGCCCCGGGCCAGTTCGGCACGCACACTCAATTGCGGCACCCAGGCAATGCCGAGGCCTTCCAGAGCCATGCTTTTAAGACTGTCGGCCATGGCGGTTTCATAAATCGTGGTGAAGCGCAGCTGACGCTGGCGCAGCAAGCCGTTCACCGAACGCCCGAGAAACGCCCCGGCGCTGTACGCCAGCAACGGCACACTGCCCTCGCCTTCCAGATCGAACAGCGGCTTGCCATCGGCATCTGCCGCACACACCGGGAGCATTTCGGTCTGGCCAAGGTGCAGCGACGGGAAGATTTCCGGGTCCATCTGCATCGCCGCGTCCGGATCGTAGAACGCCAGCATCAGATCGCAGCCACCTTCACGCAGCGCGTGAACCGCATCGCCGACGTTGGTCGCCACTAGCCGCGTGGCGATGTTCAGACCCTCGTTGCGCAATTGCGCGATCCAGCGTGGGAAGAAACCGAGGGCCAGCGAGTGCGCCGCCGCGACCTGGATCACTTCACCCTGCCCGCCTTCCAGATGATGAAGATGGCGCAGCACTTCACCGAGCTGTTCGACCACCGTGCGTGCGGTCACCAGGAACAGTTGCCCCGCCGCCGTCAGCTCGATCGGCGTACGCGAGCGGTTGACCAGCGTCAGGCCCAGCGCCGCTTCCAGGCTGCGGATCCGCCGACTGAATGCCGGCTGGGTCACGAAGCGCCGTTCGGCCGCCTGCGAGAAGCTGCGGGTGGCGGCCAGAGCACTGAAGTCCTCGAGCCATTTGCTTTCCAGATTCATCACGTCCTCCCGGACACGCACCAAAACAGGTCACACGTCTGCCGCGCACGCGGCGTCACACGGGCATTATGCCGAATGTGCATAGGGCAGTGTTTAACAGCATTGGCCCAAAAATTCCCACAAGCCTAGCATTCGCAGCGTTCCGGCACAGACCGGGTCCATATCGAGATGATTTCTATCATGTCCTCCGCTGCATCATTCCGCACAGAAAACGACCTGCTTGGCGCCCTCGAAGTCCCTGCTCAAGCGTATTACGGCATCCAGACCCTGCGAGCGGTGAACAACTTCCGCCTCTCGGGCGTTCCGATTTCGCACTACCCGAAACTGGTTGTCGGTCTGGCAATGGTCAAACAGGCCGCTGCTGACGCCAACCGCGAGCTGGGTCACCTGAGCGAAGCCAAGCACGCTGCCATCAGCGAAGCCTGCGCACGTCTGATCCGCGGCGATTTCCACGAAGAGTTCGTGGTCGACATGATTCAAGGTGGCGCCGGTACCTCCACCAACATGAACGCCAACGAAGTGATCGCCAACATTGCTCTTGAAGCGATGGGTCACCAGAAAGGCGAGTACCAGTACCTGCACCCGAACGACGACGTGAACATGGCGCAGTCGACCAACGACGCCTACCCGACCGCGATCCGTCTGGGTCTGCTGCTGGGTCACGACGCGCTGCTGGCCAGCCTCGACAGCCTGATTCAGGCATTCGCGGCCAAGGGTGAAGAATTCAACCACGTCCTGAAGATGGGTCGTACCCAGCTACAAGACGCCGTGCCGATGACCCTGGGTCAAGAGTTCCGTGCTTTCGCCACCACCATGGGCGAAGACCTGGCCCGTCTGAAGACGCTGGCCCCGGAACTGCTGACCGAAGTGAACCTGGGCGGCACCGCGATCGGTACCGGCATCAACGCCGACCCGCGCTACCAGGCCCTGGCCGTACAGCGTCTGGCGCTGATCAGCGGTCAACCGCTGGTTCCAGCCGCCGACCTGATCGAAGCCACTTCCGACATGGGCGCCTTCGTGCTGTTCTCCGGCATGCTCAAGCGCACCGCGGTCAAGCTGTCGAAGATCTGCAACGACCTGCGCCTGCTGTCCAGCGGCCCGCGCACCGGCATCAACGAAATCAACCTGCCGGCACGTCAGCCAGGCAGCTCGATCATGCCAGGCAAGGTCAACCCGGTGATTCCGGAAGCCGTGAACCAGGTGGCATTCCAGGTCATCGGTAACGATCTGGCGCTGACCATGGCAGCCGAAGGCGGCCAACTGCAACTGAACGTGATGGAGCCGCTGATCGCTTTCAAGATCCTCGATTCGATCCGTCTGCTGCAACGCGCCATGGACATGCTGCGCGAGCACTGCATCGTCGGCATCACCGCCAACGAAGCGCGCTGCCGCGAACTGGTCGAACACTCGATCGGTCTGGTCACCGCACTGAACCCGTACATCGGCTACAAAAACGCCACCCGCATCGCCCGTATCGCCCTTGAAAGCGGCCGCGGCGTGCTGGAACTGGTGCGCGAAGAAGGTCTGCTCGACGAAGCCATGCTCGCCGACATCCTGCGCCCGGAAAACATGATTGCTCCGCGTCTGGTGCCTCTGAAGGCCTGATCCGACGCGTTACTTGTAGCACCGCTCACCAGGTCGAGGGACTAGACACCTCTCACCTTTTGAGGGCTTGGAGATCATTCTCCAAGCCCTTTTTTTTAACTGTTTGAACCTGAGAACCGTATGTATGGAAGCTGACCGCAAATCAGCTTTCACACAAACCCGACGCCGGTAACGTCGGGTGTTTCAAAGCTTCGTTTCGTCGCTTGCACCACAACCGTGCAGACGGGCGCCGCACTGATCGGTATAGTGCCGCCCCTCTTCGCGTGAGCGGTCGTCGGTAACGAGGCCATAACCCATGCGAAACCCGAACTAATAACAAACCCGCGATATGGATCCGGGACGAAACCCTCGCCTCGCCTGTTGTGCCGCGCGCACACCGGTGTAACTCGATGTTTCCGACCATCCAGCATTTGCTTACACAATAAACAGCGAGGAAAAATCCATGCTCGAAGTCATCAACGACTTCCTCTCAGGGAAAGTACTGATCGTGCTCATTGTCGGGCTCGGTAGCTACTTCACGATTCGCTCGCGTTTCGTTCAATTGCGCCACTTCTTCCACATGTTCGCGGTGTTCCGCGACAGCCTCAAAGGCAGCGCCGGGCAACTCAGCTCGTTCCAGGCCCTGATGCTCAGCCTCGCCGGCCGCGTCGGTGCAGGCAACATCGCCGGTGTCGGCATCGCCGTGACCCTCGGTGGTCCGGGCGCAGTGTTCTGGATGTGGGTGACCGCTCTGGTCGGCATGTCCAGCAGCTTCTTCGAATGTACGCTGGCCCAGGTCTACAAGCGCGCCGATGGCGACGGCCTGTACCGTGGCGGTCCGGCCTACTACATCCAGCACGGCCTGAAGCTCAAAGGCATGGCGGTGGTGTTCTCGATCCTGCTGCTGGTCACTTACGGCTTCGCCTTCATCGGCCTGCAGTCCTACACCGTGACCCACTCGCTGCAAAACGCCTTTGCCTTTGATCCGCAACACACCGGTATCGTCCTGGCAGTGCTGCTGGCCATTACCTTCATCGGCGGCATCAAGCGCATCGCTTCGGTGTCCGACCTGCTGGTTCCGATCAAGACTCTGGCCTACATCGGCGTGACCCTGTACGTGATCGGCACCCAGATCGAACACGTGCCAGCCATGCTGGAAACCATCTTCAAGAGTGCCTTCGGTCTCGACCCGGCCTTCGGCGGCCTGCTCGGCAGCGCGATCGTGATGGGCGTGAAGCGTGGCGTGTTCGCCAACGAAGCGGGCCTGGGCAGTGCGCCAAACGTCGCCGCCGTGGCTGCCGTGAAGCACCCGGGCGCTCAAGGCGTGGTTCAGGCGTTCAGCGTGTTCCTCGACACCTTCGTGATCTGCACCTGCACCGCGCTGCTGATCCTGCTGTCGGGCTTCTACACCCCGGGCTTCGAAGGTGACGGCATCGTCCTGACCCAGAACTCGCTGGCCGCCGTGGTCGGTGACTGGGGCCGCATGTTCGTCAGCGTCGCGCTGTCGCTGTTCGTCTTCACTTGCATCCTCTACAACTACTACCTGGGCGAAAACAGCCTGCAGTTCCTCACCCGCAACCGTGCTGCGCTGATGACGTTCCGCGGTCTGGTGCTGGCGCTGGTGGTCTGGGGTTCGATGCAGGACCTGTCGACCGTGTTCGCCTTCGCCGACATCACCATGACCTGCCTGGCCTTCGTCAACCTGGTGGCCCTGGCCATGCTGTTCAAGGTCGGCATGCGCGTGATGCGCGACTACGACGCGCAACGCCGCGCCGGTATCAGCCAGCCGGTGTTCGACTCCAGCAAGTTCAGCGACCTGGATCTGGACCTGAAGGCCTGGCCTGCCAATCCGTCGGCCGACACCCAGGCCGACGCTCAGCCGCAAGGCATCCCTGCAGCGCAACGCTGATCGGGTAAAAACCGGGCGCAGATCCTGCGCCCGGCGTGACACAAGCAGCGGTCGGCGTCATGCTCGACCGCATGCTGTCCTCGTTCAGGAGAACTCCCCATGAATTCCTCGACCTACCCTGCCGCCCAGCACGTCATGGTGCTGTACACCGGTGGCACCATCGGCATGCAGGCCAGCGCCAATGGCCTGGCTCCGGCGTCCGGTTTCGAAGCGCGGATGCGCGACTACCTGCACAGCCAGCCTGAGCTGGCGGTGCCGCAGTGGCGCTTTCGCGAGATGTCGCCGCTGATCGACAGCGCCAACATGACCCCGGCCTACTGGCAACAACTGCGTGAAGCGGTGGTCGACGCCGTCGATGTGCAAGGCTGCGACAGCGTGCTGATCCTGCACGGCACCGACACCCTGGCCTACAGCGCCGCCGCCATGAGCTTCCAGCTGCTCGGCCTGCACGCCCGCGTGTGCTTCACCGGTTCGATGCTGCCGGCCGGCGTCACCGACAGCGACGCGTGGGAAAACCTCAGCGGCGCACTGGTCGCCCTCGGCCACGGCCTCGCGCCGGGAGTGCATCTGTATTTCCACGGCGAACTGCTGGCCCCGACCCGTTGCGCAAAAGTGCGCAGCTTCGGCCGTCATCCGTTCAAACGCCTGGAGCGTCAGGGCGGCGGGGTGAAGGCCACTTCCCTGCCGACCGCGTTGAACTACAACCAGCCCAAGCAACTGGCCAAGGTGGCGGTGTTGCCGCTGTTCCCGGGCATTGGCGCCGAGATCATCGACGGCCTGCTCGACAGCGGCATTCAGGGTCTGGTGCTGGAGTGCTACGGCAGCGGCACCGGGCCGAGCGACAACCCGCAATTCCTCGCCAGCCTCGGCCGGGCGCGGGACAACGGCGTAGTCGTGGTTGCGGTTACGCAGTGCCATGAAGGCGGCGTGGAACTGGATGTCTACGAAGCGGGCAGCCGCTTGCGCGGTGTTGGCGTGCTGTCCGGTGGCGGCATGACTCGCGAGGCAGCGTTCGGCAAGTTGAACGGATTGCTCGGTGCAGGGCTTGAGACAGCTGAAGTGCGGCGGCTGGTCGAACTCGACCTGTGCGGTGAGCTCGTCTGATCAAAACCGACTGTGGGAGCAGCTCTGCTCCCACAGCCCGGCATGCAACTTGCTGCCGTTTCCAGCACCCCAAGGCTGGAAGATCCTATGCTCCACTCCCACCTCACCACCCTCAACGCCGTCTCCCTGGTGCTCAACACCTTCAGGGATCAAGGCCTGTCCAGCGAAGCGCTGCTGGCCGGCAGCGGCATCAGCGCGGCGGATCTGAGCCGGGCCGACACCCGCATTACCACTAATCAGGAGATGCAGGTCTGCGCCAACGCGGTCGCGCTCAAGCATGACATCGGACTGGAACTGGGCCGGCGCATGCACGTTTCCTGCTACGGCATCCTCGGTTACGCGCTGCTGACCTGTGCCACCTTCGGTGACGCTTTGCGGCTGGCGATCCGTTATCCAGCGCTGCTGGGAACACTTTTCGAACTGAGCCTGGAAGACGACGGCGAGCGTGTCTGGTTCGTCGCCGCCGATTATCGCGAGAGCCCGGCGATGGCGGTGTTCAATGCCGAGTTTTGTCTGGTGTCACTGAAAGTCATCTGCGATGACCTGCTCGGCCATCCGCTGCCTCTGCTCGCCACCCGCTTCGAACACACCGCGCCAGACTATCGCGACAGCTACGCCGAACACTTCAAGGCGCCGCTGCACTTCGGCGCCAAGGACAACGCCTTCGCCTTCGACCGGCGTTGGCTCGACCAGCCGCTGCCGCTGGCCGACATCATCACCCATCAGGCCATGGCCGAACGCTGCCGCAAGCAGAACACCGAGTTCACCGGCCGCCAGGCGTGGCTGGGGCGGATCCGCCAGTTGCTCAGCGCACAACTCAATGCCGCACCGGGGCTGGAAGGTCTGGCGCAACAGATGAACTGCTCACCCCGCACGCTGCGCCGGCATCTGAAGGACATGGGTTGCAGCTATCAGGAACTGCTCGACGAGCTGCGTTTCGAGCGGGCCAAGCAGATGCTTTGCGAAGATCAGTTGCCGATCTACCGCATCGCCGAAACCCTGGGCTTCAGCGAGACCGCGAGCTTCCGCCATGCCTTCGTGCGCTGGAGCGGCGTAGCACCGAGTCAGTTCCGACCACACGGTTAAACCGTCGAGGGGCGATATCAGGTCAGCATTTTTGGCCACATCGATCCCCTTTTGGCCTCTCTGGCCGTTCTCCGATTCGCCCCGCGCCGCAACACTGGAGCCAACCGAATCAGCCCCTGCGGAGAACAACAAATGCTGACGATCTACTCTGACGATCACCACCTGCACCATGGCCGCTGTGAATTGATCGACGGGCAACTCAAGCCTTGCTTCGAGATGCCGTCGCGCGCCGACCATGTGCTGCAACGGGTGAAAAACCAAAACCTCGGCCCGGTCGAAGCGCCGAAGGATTTCGGCCTCGGGCCGATCGAGCGCATTCACAGCCGCGACTATCTCGACTTCTTCAAAGGCGCCTGGGCGCGCTGGACCGAATTCAACACCGACGGCGACTTGCTGCCCTACACATGGCCGGCGCGCACCTTGCGTCAGGTCAAACCGACCAGCCTGCACGGCCAGCTCGGCTATTACAGCTTCGACGGCGGCGCACCAATAACCGCCGGCACCTGGCAAGCGGCGTACAGCGCGGCGCAAGTGGCGCTGACCGCACAAGCGGAAATCCAGCGTGGCGCCCGTGGCGCTTTTGCTCTGTGCCGTCCACCGGGACACCACGCCGCCGGTGATTTGATGGGCGGTTATTGCTACCTCAACAACGCCGCCATCGCTGCGCAGGCGTTTCTAGATCAGGGCCACAAGAAGGTCGCGATCCTCGACGTCGACTACCACCACGGCAACGGCACCCAATCGATTTTCTACGAGCGCAGCGACGTGCTGTTCACCTCGATCCACGGCCACCCGGAAGCGGAATTCCCGTTCTTCCTCGGCTACGAAGACGAACGCGGCGAAGGCGCCGGTGAAGGCTTCAACTTCAACTATCCGCTGCCGGCCGGTTCCGGCTGGGACGTCTGGAGCGCGGCACTGGATCAGGCCTGCCAGGAGATCGACAACTACGGTGCCGACATCATCGTCGTGTCGCTGGGCGTCGACACCTTCAAGGACGATCCGATCTCGCAGTTCAAGCTCGACAGTCCGGATTACCTGGCAATGGGCAAACGCATAGCGGCCCTCGGCAAACCGACTCTGTTCGTCATGGAGGGTGGCTACGCAGTGGAAGAAATCGGCATCAACGCGGTGAACGTGCTCGAAGGTTTCGAACAATGAGCAGACTCAAGCACTTCATCGCGCCGGCGTTGTGCGCGGCGCTGCTGAGCAGCGCCGCACACGCGGAAGAACGCACCCTGCGCGTCTACAACTGGTTCGACTACATCACCCCCAAGGCACTGGAAGATTTCAAGGCGCAGAACAGCCAGACCAGACTGGTCTACGACATCTTCGACACCAACGAAGCGCTGGAGGCCAAGCTGCTGACCGGCAACTCCGGCTATGACGTGGTGGTGCCGTCCAACGTGTTCCTCGCCAAGCAGATCGAGGCCGGGGTGTTCCAGCCGCTGGATCGCAGCCAGTTGCCGAACTGGAACCACCTCGACCCGAAACTGATGAAGCTGATCGAGGCCAACGATCCGGGCAACAAATTCGCCGTGCCGTACATGTACGGCACCATCCTGATCGGCTTCAACCCGGCCAAGGTCAAGGCTGCACTGGGCGACAACGCGCCGGTGGACAGCTGGGACCTGATCTTCAAGGAAGAGAACATCAGCAAGCTCAAGCAATGCGGCGTGGCCCTGCTCGATTCGCCGTCGGAGATCCTGCCGCTGGCCCTGCAACACCTCGGCCTGGATCCCAACAGCAAGAACCCGGCGGACTACGCCAAGGCTGAAGCGCTGCTGATGAAGATTCGCCCGTACGTGACCTACTTCCATTCGTCCAAGTACATGGCCGATATCGCCAACGGTGACATCTGCGTTGCGGTCGGCTATTCGGGCAGCTTCTCGCAAGCGGCCAACCGCGCCAAGGAAGCGAAGAACGGCGTGGTAGTGGACATGCGCCTGCCGAAAGAAGGCGCGCCGATCTGGTTCGACATGCTCGCCATCCCGAAAGGCGCGAAGAACCCGCAGGACGCCTACACCTTCGTCAACTACCTGCTGCAACCGCAGGTGATTGCGCCGGTCAGCGATTTTGTCGGCTATCCGAACCCGAACAAGGACGCCACCGCGCAGGTCGACCCGGCGATTCGCAACAACCCGAATCTGTACCCGACCGATGCGGCGATGAACACGCTCTACACCCTGCAACCGTTGCCGCGCGATGCAGAACGGGCGCGGACCCGGGCGTGGACCAAGATCAAGTCCGGTACGTGAAACCTGACAACCTGAACAGACCCGCCTTCGCGGGTCTTTTTTTACCTGCAAGACCTATGTACCGCATTTCACCGCGGCGAGGATTTTAGTGTCCGTTTTTTTCACGTGGACACGACCATGACTGAACCTGCCTCAGGCACCACCCCAAGCGTTTCTCCACCCTTGCTCAAACAGAGCCGGCTGGTGGATCTGACCGGCCAGGGCTACTCGCTGCATCAAGTCGCCTCGATGCTGTTGCGCGAAGCGCTGAACAAAAGCCATCCCGAGCAACACGTCGATCCGGATCGCACCATGCTCGCGACGCCCCTGGGCGAAACCGGCGCCACACAAAACGACGCGAGGGTCTTCACCTTCGAATCCCTGACCCATGCCTTCATCCGGCACTGCCTGCATCAGACCACGGCCGACTACATCGAAGGCGAGCACTTTCTGACGCGTACACCCGAAGCCATCCCGCCGATTCTCCTGTCGGTGAGCATGGACGACATCACCGCACTGGTGAACGACCTCGCACCTTTTCTGTTTCTCGAATATCAGCAACGCCAGCTCGATTACTGGAATGAATGGGCAGGTACCCGTCCGCGCTGGCAAGAGCTGGCCGAGCTGCTGTGTTCGGCCGCCAATGTGCAAACTGCCAGCGGCTGGGACGCGGACGAATGTGCGCTGGCACGATTCGTCGCGCAGTACCCGGACCGGGCTGAACGCTCGAACGTGAAAAACGATTTCGTCGATCTGAAGGCCTGCGTGATGGACATCGATCTGGTTGACGGAGAGGGCAGCACGCACCTGCTTGTCGCCGGTGCACTGGTGCTGACCGCCACCGTCAAACAGCGGCCACGAATTCTGCTGTACACCGTTGCCAATGGCTATGAGTCATTCAACTCGCTGGCCGAGCTGGGAGCGACCTTGTCACCGCGACTCAATCCCGAGCTGTCCGACCGTTCTTTGGAATGGCGCCTGATCGAGCCGCAAGGAAATATCTTCGATGTCGTGGCGCAAGCGCTGATCAGTAATCAGCTCGGCGCGATCGAGGCACTTGATCCCGCCAGCCAGTCGATCAGTGCCCGCGCCGGCTCCGGACGACAGAACCGCAGCCGGTTCAACCCGCTTGAGCGAGCACGCCTCGACCAGCTGGAGGAGGCCATCCCTGACTGGTTACAAAACGGCTCGGTCAACGACCTGCAAGACTACAGTCGCTACATTTACGAGCTGGGCAGCTTGCGCAACGGCGCCGGGAACGGCGTTTTCGAGGTAGTAGACGACATCCCTCTGATCAAACCCTACGCCGAACGCCGGATGCGCGAAGCAATCATCGCCGACGAAAGCGCTGTCGATGCTGCCGACCTGCCGTTGGATCACCTGCGAATCACGGTGACCAACAGTATCGAAACCGGCGGCTTCACCCTGCCCAATCCATTTGACCGGGTTCAGGAAACACTCGGTGAGTTCGCCCTGCAGAACGCTGCGCCTTATCAGGCCACGATCACCTTCGACAATGGCCGGGCCGTACCCGCCTGGCTGACCGCGGATTTTCTGACCGCCATCGCGGCAAAGATCGATATCGGCGGTCACTACCCGCAGTTGATCAAGCGCACATTGATCGATGACCCGATCCGTTCGACCGCGCACAAGACCCGCTATCAGCGCCAACTGCCGACGCTCCTGCCGCTGCTTGCTCTGGAGTGCAAACTCAGGCAATCGGGTGGCGTCGATGAGCGCGGTTATGCCTACGTCTGCCAATTGATGGATGCCATTACCCGCAAGCTGCCGACAGCCGAACATCCCGTGACCATCCGCCCGCTGGCGTTCGTGCCTCGCCGCCGCTTGAGCCGGCGTTCGGACGCGGTCGCCAACATGTTCATCATTTGCCCGCGCGATCACACCCAGGGTCCGTGCCTGTTGTACCGGCCGTTGCTGGACACTCCGCTGATGCAGTTCGCGTCTTTGCAGAACCTGATGTACGCGTTGTATCAGGATGGGGAGCTGCGCAATTCGATACTGGCCTGGCTCGGCAACGCCGCGTTGAGTTTCGAGTACTCGCAATACGCCTTCCCGGTCGGCCTGCCCTCGCCGTGGATCGTCACCCAACTGGCCACCGAACCGTTCATGCATCTGGATCTGACCGGCCCGATCGAACTGGAAAACGCCCCGCTCAGCGGCGACATCCTCGCCACGTTGTACGCCGCCAACAGCCAGGCGCTGGTCGATCTTGCAAACCGTCAGTCGCAGTCCAACAGTGAGCGACGCTGGGCGCTTCTGGCAGACAGCGGCTGGGCGATGTTCAGCGTCGCCGCAAACTTCATGAGCGGCGCTGCGGGCACGGCCGTGTGGGTCTGGCAGACCATCACACAGATCCAGCAGGCAATCGATGCCCACCATCGCGAAGACTCCCTCGTGACCTGGCAATCAACCGCCGATGTTCTGCTGACGCTCGGCATCATCCTGACTCAGCATGTCGTGGCCCGACGCAACCACTTGTGGTTGCCGCGCCGCAAGGAGCCTGGCGAAGCTGCCCGGCCATCAGCGGAAAACGAAGAACCCACATCCGGGTTCACACCGTCAGTCACGCTCGATCCGGTCACTGTCACCGGCGAGTTACCTGACGGGCATCGCACTCAACTGGAACCGGGGACATTGTGGCGGCCGGGCACTGGCGCACGCTTCATCGCGATGCTCGACCGCTTCAAGATTGCCACACCTGACTTGCGCGGCAGACGAGCCTCACCGGTCACTCACCTGTACACCCTCGACGGCAAGACATGCGTCCAGGTCGGAGCGCGCTGGTTCCAAGTGATCGCCCGGGCAGACGAACCGGTGCACATCGTTGACCCGGCTGATACACAGCGTATCGGCATGGCACTGAAGTACGACGAGACTGCGGGACAATGGCACTGGGACCCGAAACTGCGTTTGCGCGGCGGTATGCCGAGAAGCCGGATCGAGGAATTCCGCCGTTCCAAAAAGCAGGCAATGGACGATGCCTGGACCGAGCTTGAGCTATTTGAAGCACGCGAAACCGAGGCAAAAAAACAGCTCATGCGAGCGTTGGTAGCCCTTCCACAGGATCCCGGCGACGGCGAATTCGAGCCGCGCGCGTCTACCTATCTGGAAAAATCCATGATGCTGGGCAACGACTACACCCACGCCCTGGTCCAGCTCGAAACCTGGCGCCAGGCAGGCGGCGGAGGCTCGGTGCACCAGGCCAAACTGATGAGTCTGACCCTGGGCCAGCACCGCTGTTTCAGCACGTGGTTGCGAGTAAAAATGCGGTTATACGTCAAGACGACTCAGATATTCGTCGACAGCGCAGCCGACCACACAGCGATACCGCGCATGCAACAGATCGAAGTCGCCACCGTCGCCACAGCGATGAGCGACGAATTGATCGCCATCCTGCAGACCCTGGAACGTTCGCTGCAGGTATTGAACAGCCATTCGGCCAAAGCCCGGGAAGTGGCCAGGAAGCTGGACTGGCTGATGCCGGACTTCGGCCCGCTCGATCTCAAGGCCAATGAAGTCGGCATGTCCTATGAGCGCTGCGTCGAGGGGCAGCCGGGGGCTGCCATGGACGCTGCCCGCGTCGGGATCGGGCTCATCACCGTCGCGGCCGCCGATGCCGCCCATGAGCTGTCCCTGCTGAACAGAACCGCTGTCGTGCCCAATGGACAACCGGCGCGTATCGAACGCCTGTCGCAATGGAACGACCTGTTTGCCAGCCTCGGTGAGCGTGTTGAGCAGTTGCCTGCCGAGCATCCCGGTCAATTCGTCCAGACCCGCCTGGACAGGGTTCGCGAGCTGATCAGCGAGTTCCACGCACTGACTCGCGAACGCCTGGTCGCGGAGTTGCCCGAACCGGAGGCACAGCCGGTGCCCGTCAGGTCCCGGGCGCAGCCCTCAACGTCCCAGCCCAAAGTAAAAGTCAGCAAGAGCCGTCCCCGTCCTGACACGGATGATCAACTTTCCACCGCGCCGGACAGCGACACCGATACAGCGCTGCCGTTCGTCAAGCTTTCCCCTCAACGCCCCGAACCGAAGACGCTTGCGGATGACGAAGACCTGGTTTCATCGGCCATGCAGCTTCAAGAAAACATCGACAGCTTCAACAGGAAGACCCGCGAGGACGCCAAACGACCGGGACGTATCCCGGCAGACATTCGCGATATGTTCGAGCAGCAAGCCGAACGGCTCAAGCGAACGGCCAACGACGTCGACAGCGCGATCCTGCGAAGAAAAAACGCCGGGAAGGATCCGTGGCCCATCGCGTCACTCGTTCAGAGCCTGCTTGAAGGTGCGACCCGTACCCGTTCCGAAGGCATCGAGACGTACGCCGTCATGCTCAAACAACGCAAACCCCGAGAGACCTACTTCCAGTGGCTGCACGACAATGGCCAGGTCACGGTGATCAAGGATCCGCGCGGGCGCATCCGCACCCGGCATCGCGGGGACTACTTTCAGGAGTACCGGATTCTCGACAAGTCCAACGCCGACAAGCCGCTGTGGGTGGCGCACTTCCACTACGCCCAGCTCAAGGATGCGGATGGGCTGTACACCATCGCCCACCTGAAACCGGCCGATGCCTATTTGCAAACACTCGATGACAAGACCCGCCAGGCACTGAATACCTTCGATGCCGTCGACAATGCACTACGGCGTATCGTCGATCCGCAGGTGCGCGATCTGTTTCTGAAACCGCAGGCGTAGCCGAAAGAACATTAATCGCACCAGACTTTGCGCAGCCGGGCCAGAGCTGACTTGATCGCTGGCTCCGGCACCGCCGCAAAACCCAGCACCAGACCGGCGCGCTGATCGATCGGCGTCGTCGAGTCTGGCAGCCAGTATTTGCTCAACCCCTGGACTTCCACTTCCACGCTGGCGGCCAGCTCGGTCAATTGTTGCTCGCGGGCCACGCTGTCGACCGCCACGGCGAGATGCAGTCCGGCCGACACCGCCGGCAGTTCACCCACACCCGCCAATCCGTGTGGCCAACCGTCGATCAGGGCGTTACGCCGACTCAGGGCTGCCCGACGCATCCGCCGGATATGCCGCTGGAAGTGCCCGGCCGCCATGAACTCGGCCATCACCGCCTGAGTGCTCACTTCGGAATGCCGCACATCCACCGCGCGCCGCTGAGAAAAGGCCTCCACCAGTCCCGGTGGCAACACCAGATAACCCAGCCGTAGCGCCGGGAACGCGACTTTGCCGAAAGTGCCGACGTACAACACGCGACCCTGGCGGTCGAGCGCAGCCAGCGGGGCCAAGGGTGCGCCGGTGTAGCGATACTCGCCGTCGTAGTCGTCCTCGACGATCCAGCCGCCGGTGCGCTCGGCCCAGGCCAGCAGTTCCAGGCGTCGCGCCAGGCTCATCACCACCCCGGTCGGGTATTGATGAGACGGCGTGACATAAGCCACCCGACAATCTTCGGCGGCCGCCAGTGCCGCGCAGTCGATGCCCTCTTCGTCCACGGCAATGCCGTGCAGCCGACCGCCGGCCAAAGCGAACGCATGACCCGCTGCGCGATAGCCGGGATTCTCGATGCCCACGCCGGCACCCGGCTCCACCAGCAACTGTGCACAAAGGCTGATTCCCTGTTGCGCGCCACTGGTGATCACAATTTGCTCAGCGGAGCACTGCATGCCGCGCGAACTGCGCAAATAAGCGGCGATCAGACCGCGCAGGCGCGCATCGCCTGCCGGGTCGCCGTAACACAGTTGCTGCAAGTCGGGTTTGCGCCAAAACGCCGCGTTCAGCTTGGCCCAGACGTCGAACGGGAACAGATCGAATGCCGGAACACCGACCCGGAACGCCCGTGGCGGTCCACTCGGTGGCGTCGGTAAATGGTTCTGCTCAAGCCGCTGCAATGCACCACTGTGGATAACTTTGCTGGATGAATCACCAGTGGAATTGACCGAAATTGTGGATAAGGCTGTGGGTAAGCCTGTTGAAAACCCTGTGGATACTTTTGTGGATAATTTTTTCGCGGGCGTCACCGATTGCGGCAACTGCGCCACATAAGTGCCGTCCCCGACCCGGCCTTCAATGAAACCTTCGGCATACAGCTGATCGTAGGCGCGCACCACGCTATTGCGGGAAATCCCCAACGCCGCCGCCAGATCGCGACTGGCAGGCAGTCGCGTGCCGCTGGCCAGGCGCCCGTCGAGCACCCGCAGGCGCAAGGCCTGATAGAGCTGACGACTGAGGCCTTTGCGGCGGTCGAGCTCGATACCGGCAGGGTTGAACGGCAGCGACAGCGTGGTCGAATCGGGCATGACAATGGACCTATGAAATTGGTCATCAATGGCTCTTACAACAGACCAATAGCCTGCCTACGATGCAGCCATTCGCCAAGGAAATTTTCTCCATGTACACGCCCCGCGCCTTTGCCATCGACGACCTGTCCCAACTGCACGAACTGATCCTCGCCACCCGCCTCGCCATCCTGGTGACACACGGCGAACAAGGCTTGCAGGCCAGTCATGTGCCGGTGTTGCTGCATCGCGAACAAGGTCCGAACGGCACGCTGTACGGGCATCTGGCCAAGGCCAATCCGCAGTGGAAAGACCTGCGTGACGGCGCCGAAGCGATGCTGATTTTTTCCGGTGCCGATGCCTACGTCAGCCCGGGCTTTTACCCGAGCAAGGCCGAGCACGGCAAAGTCGTGCCGACCTGGAACTACGTTGCCGTGCACGCCTACGGTCACGCCGAAACGTTCAGCGATGGCGGCCGTCTGCTGGACATCGTCAGCACCCTCACCAACCGCCATGAAGCGGGCCGCGCCCAGCCCTGGTCGGTCGACGATGCCCCGGCCGATTACATTGACGGCATGCTCAAGGCCATCGTCGGGTTCGCCATTCCGATCGACCGCCTCGAAGGCAAACGCAAGCTCAGCCAGAACCGCAGCGCCGAAGATATCGCCGGCGTGCGCGAGGGCCTGGCCGCCAGCCCCGACATCAACGATCAAACCCTCGCTCACCTGATGCGTTAAGGAAATCACCATGAGTCAGATCGACATCCGCCCGGTCAGTGCCGCCGATCACGCCGCCTGGCTGCCGCTGTGGCAGGCCTACCTGCGTTTCTACAACACCGAATTGCCGGAGGCCGTCAGCCAAAGCACCTGGCAGCGTTTTCTCGACCCGAACGAACCGACTCACGCCGCCCTTGCCTGGGCCGACGGCAAAGCGGTGGGCATGGTGCACTTCATCTACCATCGTTCGAACTGGAGCATCGAAAACTCCTGCTATCTGCAAGACCTGCTGGTGGAGCCGCAAACCCGTGGCACTGGCGTCGGGCGCCTGCTGATCGAACACGTTTACGCCACGGCCAAGGCCGACGGTTGCTGCAAGGTGCACTGGCTGACCCACGAAACCAATACCACGGCGATCCAGCTCTACGAGCGCATCGCCGAACGCCCGGGTTTCATCCAGTTTCGCAAAGCCATTTAAGGAGTCACGCGCATGACGATTTCTCTCGCGGACTGGAAAGGCGTGCCGCCGCCCTCCACCACCCTGATCGAAGGCCGCTTCATCCGCCTGGCAAAACTCGACCCGGCGCGCCACGGCGACGATCTGTTCAATGCCCTGCAAGGCCCGGGCGCCGACCCGAAACTCTGGGATTACTTGCCCTACGGCCCGTTCCCGGAACGCAGCGCCTTCAATGACTGGCTGAACAACCACGCCGCCCACAGCGACCCGTATTTCTTCAGCGTCATCGACCGCGCCAGCGGCCAGGTGCAAGGCATCCTCAGCCTGATGTCGATCGTCCCGGCCCAGGGCCGCATCGAAATCGGCCACGTCACCTTCGGCGCCCCGATGCAGCGCTCGCCGAAAAGCACCGAGGCGGTCTACCTGCTGGCCAAAGAATCCTTCGCCCTCGGCTATCGCCGCCTCGAATGGAAATGCAACAACGGCAACGCCCGCTCCAAATACGCGGCCGAGCGGTTGGGCTTCAGCTTCGAAGGTGTGTTTCGCCAGCACATGGTTGTGAAAGGCCAGAACCGCGACACCGCGTGGTACTCGATTCTGGACTCGGAATGGCCGGCGATTGCGGCGGGGTTCGAACGCTGGTTGAGCGATGAGAATCAGACCGCGGATGGGCAGGTGAAGGGGTTGGTCGAGTGCCGCGGTTGAAACTCGATCGACACTAAGCAGGTTGCGGGTTCAGCTGTTGTTTCGCCGAACCCGTACCACGCCCATTTTCAGCCCGAACGGGCGGAACACGGCATTCAGGGATTTCAGTGTCTGATTACCCTCACCGTGTTCGATGTGCACCAGCGTGCGTACCGAAATCTTGCACATCTTCGCGAACTGGGTCTGATGCAGCCCGGTCACCTCCACGCGTAAACGGCGAACGGCTTCACCGATTTCTACGGTTCCTTCAGCCAGCGCTTCTTGAATGCTTTCGATGAGCACGGTGCGCTCGGCGACGGTCATGCTCATTTCAGATCCCACTCTTTCAATCGTTGCTCCAGGTTTTTCAGGTGGACGCCCGGATGATTCATTGTCCGGTCAGGCAAACCGCTGGCGCTCAAAATGTCCGGCAACTCGGCCAGGCACTGCGCATCTTCACGCAGGCGCTCGAAAGACTCCGGCGCGTCGGACAACCCTGCCAATGGATCATCCGGATCGGAAATATCCGCCAATGCGCGACAAACCCCTCGCCAATCGACATCTCCCGCCCTCTCCAGCTCTTTTGGCCATTTGGTCGTGCGGGTCACACCTTCGTCATCCATGACCATGGGCGCCAGATCATAAATGGGGGCCAGACGATACGAACCCTCGTCACGAATGATTGCGGTATTGCGACCGTGGTTGTCCGAATTGCCAAGAATTTTGTTGATCAGGTCCCGACGTAAATAGTCCGCCACCAGTGCCGGAATCTGATCCGCTTGCCCCGCATTGCGCCAGAGTTCGGCGAGCATGCGAATGACATCCATATGGCTCATCGCGCTTCCCGGCGTCGTCACCTCGGCCAGCGAATAAATCGACTCCACGGCAAAACGCTCTACCCCACGGCTCGTCACCTGGCGATCAAAACGCTGCATCCACAAGCTGGGTTTGTTCGCTTCCTCTAATGCCAAACCTTCTGCCGCGACGGTTTCAATGCCCAGTGCCTGAAGCGCCTGGTAGTAATGGAATTCGCTGCGCAGGATGTCTTGATCGGTTTGACTTCCCTTATTCCGGGCGAATTTCACAAACCAGTGCTGATGGACGTTTTCATCATCCAGCACAGCATCGGGGTACAGAAGTCCGGCACGATCCTCCGCCAGGAGAATCTTGGGAGCCTCACCTCCGGCCCCTGTCGCCCCACCAATCGCAGCTCCCATTTCATAGGCATATTCAAGGAAGCGGTGGTCACGGCTGACGACCTCCTGACGCTGAAAACCGATGGGCTTGCGCTCATCGACAGACTCGGCCGATTCTTTTATCCGCATGTTGCCGATCGGAGCTGGAGTGCAGCGACCAAGCAGATAAAGATCGGCACTGATGCCTGCAGGTTTCTCCTGTCCCAGACGTGCAAGAAGAAACCTTTTAGCGGCGCCTGCCGGCGCGATGTCATGCACGAATGCAGGCGTGATGGATCGCCGGCCTTCCCAATCAAGGGGGAAAAGCGCACTCACGGCCTTGGAAAAAGGGGAGCCGATGGCCTCAATGTTTTCGACCAGATACGCCGACTCGTAGCCAAAGCTGCAGCGGCTTTCGAAGCCTTTTTCGGGCGAGTCGAAACTCAACACCATCGCGTCGTGCCATTTGCCGGCGTCGAATATCTGCAATGTCAGGTTGTGCATGCGGCTCTCATCTGCAATTAAATGCATTACTGCGGTCGTTTGGTGAACTACAAGTGCAATATAGTGCATTTCAGAAGAGCGAGAGACTCGTCAACATGCATTAAAGTGCAGATTAAGGGTTTAAACCTCGAAATAAACGCAAAATAATGCAGATGCCGCTGAGTCCGCCATGGACATCATTCTGTAAAAACCCTCCGCTATACAGGACGCCCCGCTTATAACAAAAAGGACGTTCTCCCCATGCCCTTCCCGCCGCAGCGCCTGTCGTTTGCCATTGCCCTGCTGATCGCCACCAGTGCCGCCCACGGCAAGACCGTGCAGATCGACACCGCCACCACCGCGTCGCAGACACTGGGCGGCAGCGACACGCTGACAATTTCGGCACCGGGCAGCATCACCAACAGCGGCAAGGCGGTAAGCCTCAAGGACGGCACCAGCGGTGCCGGCGTAATCATCGACAACGCCGGCAAGATCATCTCCACGGGCGGCCGGGCCATCGACAGCAGTGGCGACCTGACCCAGACACGCAACTACGCCATCTACAACCGCAGCGGTGGGCAGATTCTCGGTTCCAACGACGCGATTCGCATCGACAGCAACTTCGTCAGCGGCAGCCTGTTGATCGACAACAGCGGCACCATTCGCTCGACCACAGGCCAAGGTCTGGATCTGGATGCGTTGCGCAGCAACGGGGTCAAAACCACCATCATCAACCGCGCGGGCGGGCTGATTCGTGGCGACGCCAGCGACGGCATGAAAACCGGCACGAACGCGACCATCAGCAACTACGGCGAGATTTCCACTGGCGACTCGCACAACGCCGACCAGAAATTCGACGGCATCGATATCGACACCGCGACCGGCGTCAGCGTGACCAACTACGGCGTGATTTCCGGTGGTCGTCATGGCATCACCACCGATCTGGGGGCGGCGCTGGTCAACTACGGGCAGATCACCGGGCGCAACGGCTCCGGTTTCGGTTCCGATGGCGACGGCACGGTGATCAACCACGGCACCATCACTGGCGCCTATTCCGGGTTGCAACCCAACGGTGACGGCGACGGGGTGGACATCGACAAGATTGCCCACATCGAAAACTACGGCACCATTCAGGGCGTCGGCGCCGGTGGTGTGGACAAGGGTGGCTTCGCCAATGGCAGTGAAGGCATTGCGCTGGGCGGCGGTTACATTCTCAACGCCAAGGGCGCCCTTATCAGCGGTGCCAACAGTGCCATTCTGGTGGACGACGGCAGCGGCGGTTCTGGGCTGGCGGCCACCACGCTGGAGAACTACGGCACCATCCAGGGCCTCGACGGTTTCGGCGTGAAATTCGTCGGTGAGTTCGCCGACAACGTGATCAACGGCGGCACTATCAGCGGCAGCAACGGCCTGGCGCTGGACCTGGGTGGCGGCAATGACAGCCTGACCCTGCGCAACGGCAGCCGCTTTGTCGGCGTGGTCGATGGCGGCAGCGGTTATGACCGCGTGGTGATGGACGACGCGGCGGGCGGCAGCTTCGGTGCGAGCCGCAACTTTGAATGGCTGGAAGTCAAACAAGGCGCCTGGACACTCACCGGCAGCGACGACTTCAGCGACGGCGGTGCCGTGCGCAGCGGCGCCACGCTGGTAAACCAGGGCGGTATCGCCGGCAACCTGACCGTGGACGCCGGAGGTGTGTATGCCGGCGGTGGTTCGGTAGGCAACCTCAATGTGAATGGCACGTTGCGCACCGACACCCGCCTCGGCACCGCGACCATCGTGCACGACTTGAACATGGGCAGCGCATCCACCCTCGCCTACGGCGTCAACGCCGATGGCAGCAGCGCGCCGGTCCAGGTCGGCGGCACGGCCAACCTCAACGGCGCGACACTGGCGGTCAACCCCGGCAGCGGCACGTATCCGTGGCAGAGCCATTACACGGTGCTGCAGGCAACGCGGGTCAACGGCACGTTCGGCGCGGTCACCAGCGACTACGCGTTCCTGACCCCGACCCTCGCTTATACGCCAACGCAGGTCGACCTGACTTACACCCGCAATGACGTGGCGTTCAATGAATTCGCCGCCACCGGCAACGGCAGCAACGCCGCCAACAGCCTGGCCTCGATGGGCAAGAACAATGCGCTGTACAACGCCCTGCTCAACACCACTCAAAGCAGTGCAGGCGCGGCCATCGAGCAACTGGCCGGCGCCAGCAACGCCAACCTGACCAGCGCCACCCTCGGCGCCAGCAGCCAGGTCGGCAGCAGCATGCTCTCGGCGATGCAGCAAATGGGTGGCAGCCCAGGCTTGATGGTCGGCCTCGATCAGCGTGATACGCCGATCCTCGCCGCCAACGGCGTACCGTCCGAAGCGCGAAACCTGAATGATCCGAACGCCCGGGGCCGGCTCTGGCTGCAGGCCATCGGTGGCTACGGCAAGCTGGATGGCGAACACGGCAGCAGCGGTCTGGAACAGCGCACCAAGGGCAGCGTGCTCGGTGCCGACTGGGCACTGAATCCGCAATGGCGTCTGGGCGTACTCGGCGGCTATTCGAAGACCGACCTGGACGCCACCGGCGTCGACGGCAATGTCGAGAGCTGGCATGCCGGCGTTTATGCGCTGCATCAAAACGGCCCGATCGCCTTGCGCCTGGGCGCGGCGTACAGCGGCCATCAGGGCGAAAGCAAGCGCACCATCGCGTTCAATGGTTTCAGCGATCGTCCCAAGGGCGATTACGACGCCGACAGCCAGCAAGCGTTCGCCGAACTCGGCTACGCCATGGGCACTGGCCGGCTCAGCGCCGAACCGTTCGCCAGCCTCGGCTACCAGCGCTATCACCGCGACCGCTATCAGGAAAAGGGCGGCGCCGCGGCCTTGCAGGTCGACAGCCAGACCCAGGACAACCTCAGCAGCACCTTCGGCGTACGTCTGGCGCACCTCAGCTCGCTGGACAATGGCATGAGCCTGACACCGCGCATGGCCGCCGGCTGGAAGCACACCTATGGCGATGTCAGCAGCTCGACCCGTCAGGCCTTCGTCGTTGGCGGCACGGCGTTCAGCGTCGATGGCAGCTCGCTGGATCGCGACAGCCTCGTACTCGAAGCAGGGCTGGATCTTGGCATTTCCGCGCGGCATACGCTGGGGCTGGGATACAGCGGCGAGATTGGCAGCAACAGCCGTAATCACGGGTTGATCGGGCAGTGGCAGATGAGTTTTTGAGATTTCGCCAATCCGGATTTCAGCGGGTGTTGTAGGTAAAGGCGTCTGGTCGATCGGGTAATTATGGCGGGTTCATTACCTGCCAGCGCCCGGGCTACAAAAGCAGACGTCATCACCTGCACACGGTTCGGAATTGCCCGGCATCGGCGCACCGGCATCGACTTTTACAGTTTGGCCTCATTTCACCTGAGGCAAACGGAATGCCCATTCAATGCAAATACAAGCTCCAACATCTTGTCCTCGCGGTTGCGCTGGCAGTCGGTTGCGTGGATTTTTCTCTGGCGGAGCAGTCGGAGCCCGACGCGCCTGTCATGGACGAAGTGAAACCCAAGCCTGCGCGCAAGAAGAAAGAAAAACCTGCTCCGCCCAGTCTCGCTCCAGAGCCACTGCTTGCTGAAAGTATCGCTCCGACGCCAGAAACATTTCCGGTCAGCACTGAGATTCCAGCTTCCCCCCTTCCTGCACCCGAGGGCATTCCCGCCGAGAAAGTCGCCACGACGCAAAGCGGCAGCGCGCTCGAAGAAAGCCTGGAAAAACCAGTGCCCTTACCGGAACCGGTTCTGGCCGAAACACCCGCAGCTCAACAAACCCAAGTGGTTGACCAGCCACAGTCAACGGACTCCCCTCCGCCGCCAGGCAACGCAGCCGTTGCGACCCTGCTCGCTGCCGACGAAACCACGGCCGCCCTTGCCCTCGATCAACTGGCCGGTGGCAGCAACGCCAACCTCGCCAAAGCAACCTTGAGCAGCGTCACACCGGTCAGCGCCAGCTTGCTGTCGGCCATGCACCAACTCGATAACCTGCATGACAATCAACCAGACGCACCCCGCCACGCAGCCGGAAACGCCGAGAGCGGCAGGGTCTGGCTGCAGGCCCTCGGCCACAGCGGGAAACTGGATCGCGATGTGGAGCCCATGCAGCATTCCACCAAAGGACTGCTGCTAGGCGCGGACTGGCGCCTCGACGAAGAATGGCGACTGGGCTTGATGGGCGGCACCTCCGACACGCGCATGGACAGCAAGGAACTGGACGGCGACCTCGACAGTTGGCACCTCGGCGCCTACGCCTTGCGCCAGACCGGTCTGTTGTCAATTCGGTTAGGCGCGGCCTGGAGCAACCATGAAGGCAGTACCCGCCGCGAAGTCGCGTTCGGCCGCTTCCATGACCGACTGAAAGGCAACTACCAGGCCACTACCCAACAAGCGCTCATCGAGTCGGGATACAACCTGGGGCGGGCCAACGTCAGCATCGAGCCGTTTGCCAGCCTCGGCTACCAACGCTACCAGCGCGACGGCTATACCGAAAAAGGCGGAGCGGCGGCGCTCAAGGTTCACGCTCAATCCCAGGGCAACTTCAACACCACCATCGGCCTGCGCATGGCGAAAGTCAGCACCCTGGATAACGGCATGCGCCTCACGCCACGATTCAGCGCGGGGTGGAAACACGTTTATGGCGAGACCTACACCAGCACCCGACAACGTCTGGTCACCGGCGGCCATGACTACACCGTTTACGGGGCAGAGCTGGATCGCAACAGTCTGACGCTCGACACCGGGCTTGATCTGGCCGTCTCGTCCAGCCACACACTCGGTGTGGGCTTGTCGGGTGAGATCGGTACCGACAGCCGAAACCATGGTGTATCGGGCCAGTGGCGAATGGCGTTCTGAGCCCAGACTGGCTGCTGCCGCAGGTTGCGGCAGCACTTTGAAAGCAAAAAAAAGGGGAGCACATGCTCCCCCGAGGTTTAAAGCGTTGTATCGAGGCCGTTATCTCAGCCTTCGATCTCGATCAGGATTTCGCCCGGGTTCACCCGGTCGCCCTTGGCAACGTGGATAGCGGTTACCTTGCCGGCAATCGCCGCCTGGACTTCGGTCTCCATCTTCATCGCTTCGGTGATCAGCACAGCCTGGCCCGCCTTGACGGTGTCGCCTTCCTTGACCAGCACATCGACGATGTTGCCCGGCATGGTGGTGCTGACATGGCCCGGTGCCGAAGCCTGCTTGCGCTTGCTGCTGCCGCCGCCGACGAATTCGTTGAGCGGTTCGAACACCACTTCTTCCGGCATGCCGTCGATGGACAGGTAGAAGTGACGCTTGCCTTCGGCCTTCACGCCGACACCGGTGATGTCCACGCGGTAGGTTTCGCCGTGGACGTCGATGACGAACTCGGTCGGTACACCTTCGCCGCCGGCCGAAGCCACCTTGCCCGCTTCCGGGATCGGCAGCAGCACTTCCGGGGTGAGGGTGCCGGCGGCACGCTCTTCGAGGAACTTGCGGCCGATGTCCGGGAACATGGCGAAGGTCAGCACGTCTTCTTCGGACTTAGCCAGTGCGCCGATATCGGCACGCAGCTTGGTCATTTCCGGTTTGAGCAGATCGGCCGGGCGTACGTCGATCACCTCTTCGCTGCCGATGGCCTGACGACGCAATTTCTCGTTCACGGTGCCCGGCGCCTTGCCGTAGCCGCCTTGCAGGTAGAGCTTCACCTCGTTGGTAATGGTCTTGTAGCGCTCGCCGGCCAGCACGTTGAAGAACGCCTGGGTGCCGACGATCTGCGAAGTCGGGGTCACCAGCGGCGGGAAGCCGAGGTCTTCACGTACGCGCGGGATCTCCGCCAGCACTTCGCCCATGCGGTTCAGAGCGCCCTGCTCTTTCAACTGGTTGGCCAGGTTGGAAATCATCCCGCCCGGCACCTGGTTGACTTGAACACGGGTGTCGACGGCGGTGAATTCGCTTTCGAACTGGTGGTATTTCTTGCGCACGGCGTAGAAGTACAGGCCGATTTCCTGCAACAGCTCCAGGTTCAGACCGGTATCGAACTCGGTGCCTTTGAGTGCAGCGACCATGGATTCGGTGCCAGGGTGACTGGTGCCCGAAGCGAAGCTGGAGATCGCGGTGTCGATGTGGTCGGCACCGTTTTCGATCGCCTTGAGCTGGCACATGGTTGCCAGGCCGGCGGTGTCGTGGGAGTGGATGAACACTGGCAGCGACTGCTCGGCTTTCAGTGCACGCACCAGCTCACCGGTAGCGTACGGGGTCAGCAGACCGGCCATGTCCTTGATCGCCACCGAGTCGCAACCCATGGCTTCCATTTGCTTGGCCTGGGCGACGAACGCGTCGATGGTGTGCACCGGGCTGGTGGTGTATGCGATGGTGCCCTGGGCGTGTTTGCCGGCAGCCTTCACCGCTTCGATTGCCACGCGCAGGTTACGCACGTCGTTCATCGCGTCGAAGATACGGAACACGTCGATGCCGTTGACCGCGGCCTTGGCGACGAACGCTTTGACCACGTCATCGCTGTAGTGGCGGTAGCCCAGCAGGTTCTGGCCGCGCAGGAGCATTTGCAGACGGGTGTTGGGCAGCGCGGCGCGCAGTTGGCGCAGACGCTCCCACGGGTCTTCTTTCAGGAAACGCACGCAGGCGTCGAAGGTCGCGCCGCCCCAGCATTCCAGCGACCAGTAGCCGACTTTGTCGAGCTTGTCGCAGATCGGCAGCATGTCTTCGGTGCGCATGCGGGTGGCGAGCAGCGATTGGTGAGCGTCGCGCAGGATGGTGTCGGTTACGAAAATCTTTTTAGTCATTGTTCTATTCCTCACAGGCCTGCGTGGGCGGCGATGGCGGCGGCGATGGCCAGGGCCAGCTCTTCGGGTTTGCGCTTGATCGAGTAGTTGGTCAGTTCAGGGTGGCTTTCAACGAAGCTGGTATTGAACTGGCCGCTACGGAATTCCGGGTTGCGCAGGATTTCCTGGTAGTACGCGGCGGTGGTCTTCACGCCTTGCAGACGCATGTCGTCGAGGGCGCGCAGACCACGGTCCATGGCCTCTTCCCAGGTCAGCGCCCAGACCACCAGTTTCAGGCACATCGAGTCGTAGAACGGCGGGATGGTGTAGCCGGTGTAAATCGCCGTGTCGGTACGCACGCCCGGGCCGCCGGGGGCGTAGTAGCGTGTGATCTTGCCGAAGCTCGGCAGGAAGTTGTTTTTCGGGTCTTCGGCGTTGATCCGGAATTGCAGGGCAAAACCGCGATGCTGAATGTCTTCCTGCTTCACCGACAGCGGCAGGCCGGAGGCGATGCGGATCTGTTCGCGGACGATGTCGATCCCGGTGATTTCTTCGGTGATGGTGTGCTCCACCTGCACCCGGGTGTTCATCTCCATGAAGTACACCTCGCCCTCGGCGAGCAGGAACTCCACGGTGCCGGCGTTCTCGTAACCCACAGCCTTGGCTGCGCGCACCGACAGGTCGCCGATGTAGGCGCGCTGTTCCGGGGTCAGTTGCGGGCTCGGGGCGATTTCGATCAGCTTCTGGTTGCGGCGCTGGATCGAGCAGTCACGTTCGAACAGATGCACGACGTTGCCGAAGCTGTCGCCGAGGATCTGCGCTTCGATGTGCTTGGGATTGACGATGCATTTTTCCAGGAACACTTCCGCCGAACCGAAGGCCTTGGTGGCTTCGGAAATGACCCGGGGGAAATTCTGTTCAAGTTCTTCGCGGCTGTTGCAGCGACGGATACCGCGACCGCCACCACCGGAAGTGGCCTTGAGCATCACCGGGTAACCGATGCGGTCGCCCTCGCTCAACGCTTCCTCGATGCCGGAGACGTTGCCTTCGGTGCCCGGCGTGACCGGCACACCGGCCTTGATCATGCTGCGGCGCGCTTCGGTCTTGTCGCCCATGCGGCGGATGACTTCCGCCGACGGGCCGATGAATTTGATGCCGCGTTCGGCGCAGATGTCTGCCAGCTCGGCGTTTTCCGAGAGGAAACCGTAGCCGGGGTGCAGTGCATCGCAGCCGGTTTCCACGGCCAGGTTCACCAGCTTGCGCGGGTTCAGGTAACCGGCCAGCGGCTCGGCACCAATGCTGTGGGCCTCGTCCGCACGCTTCACATGCAAGGCATGCCGGTCGGCGTCGGAATAGATCGCGACCGAGCGGATGCCCATCTCGGCGCAGGCACGCACGATTCGTACGGCAATCTCACCACGGTTGGCGATCAGGATCTTTGTTATCACTTGGAGGTTCCCTTGAGCCGGTGGCACCACGACCTGCTAGACCCAGGTCGGCACGTGACCAAATGTTTCAATCTGGTCTCGGCTCCACACTAGCGCTGACAAGGGATTAACAAAAATGAATAAAAATTGGGTCAGGCATAAGTAAAGACTTATAGTCAACGCATCAGCCCGCGGCCAGAGTCGGTAGAAAATGCGTAAGTCCTTGATGCGTATGACATTGCGTCAATTGCAGATCTTCAACGAAGTGTGCGATTTGCGCTCCTACAGCCGCGCCGCCGAGGAAATGTCGCTCACACAACCGGCCGTCAGCCTACAGATTCGTCAGCTCGAAGAGCTGATCGGCCAGCCATTATTCGATTACGTGGGCAAAAAACTCTACATGACCGAGGCCGCCGAAGCACTTCAGCGCGCCAGCCGGGACATCTTTGGTCGCCTGGAAAACCTCGACATGCAGCTGTCGGACATGCAGGGCTCGCTGCAGGGCCAGTTGAAGCTGGCGGTGGAATCCAGCGCCAAATACTTCGTGCCGCACCTGTTCGCGGCGTTCAAGCGCCAGCACCCGGAAGTTAACCTGCAACTGACGGTGGTCAACCGTGGCCAGGTCATCCGCCGGCTCTCCGACAACCGCGACGATCTGGTGATCATGTCGATGGTGCCGCAGGACATGGGCCTGGAATTCCTGCCGTTCCTCAACAACCCGATCGTGGCCGTGGCGCGGCCGGATCATCCACTGGCGCACATGGGCCCGCTGCGCTTGCAGGACCTGGAACCTTACACCCTGCTGATCCGCGAACCCGGTTCGGGCACGCGACTGGCCTGCGAGGAGTATTTCAAGGAGAAGCGCGTGCACTTCACCCAGACCCAGGAAGTGGCGTCGGCCGAAGCCCAGCGTGAATGCGTGGTGGCGGGTCTGGGCCTGGCGCTGTTGACGCGCCACGCCCTGAACCTGGAGCTGGCGACCGGCGGCCTGGTGGAACTGCCGGTCGAAGAACTGCCGCTGTTTCGCAGCTGGTGCCTGGTGCAAGCCAAAGCCAAGCGGCTGTCACCGGTGGCCCACGCCTTCCTGGCGTTTATCCGCAGCGAACGGGTGCAGATCAGCGCGCTGGTTGAGCGCTTCGACGGGAAGCTGCCGGTGCTGCCTGCCAGTGATTGATGTCCTCGGGAAAATCGCCGATTTCGGCCTGAAGCTGTCGGAGTTCGAAGCGATCTTCGATAGCGCGGCGAAACTCCATGCGGCGCTGGTCTTCCTGCTGACGACGGGTTTTCGCGGCGCTGTTGCGTTCTTCGTAAGGCTGAGCCATTTCGAGTCTCCCAAGGCGATTACGGGAGTTTCACGATAGGCGCGAGGGATGACGGTTTGGCTGCGTCGGGGTTACAGGCAGATGAAGATTGCCTTCACCCCATCACGATCAGTCATCCAGCGCTTTCACCGATTTTGGCGACAGCCGCAAGCTGCGCAGACTGCGCTTGACACTCTTGAGGTGGTTGACCAGGCTCGGTCCGCGCGCCATGGCCACGCCCATCGCCAGCACGTCGATCACCACCAGGTGAGCGATACGCGACGTCAGCGGGGTGTAGATTTCGGTGTCCTCGTGAACATCGATCGCCAGGTTGACGGTCGACAGCTCGGCCAGCGGCGTCTGGCTCGGGCACAAGGTGATCAGCGACGCGCCGCTCTCGCGAACGAGGTTGGCGGTAATCAGCAGATCTTTGGAACGGCCGGACTGGGAAATGCAGATCGCCACATCGGTCGGCTTCAGCGTCACCGCCGACATTGCCTGCATGTGCGGGTCGGAATACGCCGCCGCCGTCAGCAGCAGACGGAAGAACTTGTGCTGCGCATCCGCCGCCACCGCGCCCGACGCACCAAAACCGTAGAACTCGACGCGCTGGGCCTGAGACATCAGCGTCACCGCCCGTTGCAGCTCCAGAGGGTCGAGCTTTTCGCGCACCTCCATCAGCGTGTGCAACGTGGTGTCGAAAATCTTCAGGCTGTAGTCGGCGACGGAGTCGTCTTCATGGATCGCGAACTGACCGAAGCTGGCGCCGGCCGCGAGGCTTTGCGCGAGCTTGAGTTTCAGATCCTGGAAACCGGAACAACCGATGGCCCGGCAGAAGCGCACGATGGTCGGCTCACTGATGCCGACGCTGTGGGCCAGGTCGGCCATGGAACTGTGCATCACTGCCGCAGGGTCAAGCAGCACGTGGTCGGCGACCTTGAGCTCCGACTTGCGTAACAGGTGACGTGACTGGGCGATGTGTTGCAGCAGATTCAAGGGGCTGGACTCTTGTTATGGAAAGATGTGCTTTGGCCAGATGCCGGGGATGTAGCAAGCTTGTAGTTATACTACATGAATCGGCTTTTTGCCTGCTCAATGCGTAACTCGATCCCCCCGGATCAGGCGACATGCGCTGCATGTAGCCCTTTACAGCGGTTTTTCCTGTTCACGCAGCAACGCGGCAAGGCCGACCGCCTCCACCGGACGACTGATCAGATAGCCCTGCACTTCATCGCAACCTTCAGCTTTCAGAAACGCCAGCTGCTCGGATCGCTCGACACCTTCGGCGACAACTTTCAGTGACAGCCCATGAGCCATCGCAATGATCGCCCGGGTGATCGCCGCGTCCTCGCTGCCCTCGCCCAACCCGCGAATAAAGGCCTGATCGATCTTCACGTAGTCCACCGGAATCCGTTTCAGATAGCTCAGCGATGAATAGCCAGTGCCGAAATCGTCGATCGCCAGTTTCACGCCCAGATCCCGCAACTGCTGGAACGTGGCGATGATGTGTTCGACGCTGTCGAGCAGTTGGCTTTCGGTCAGTTCCAGTTCGAGGTAGTGCGGCGCCAGGCCGGTTTCCTCCAGCACCTGACGCACCAGACTGACCAGTTTGCCCTGACGCAGTTGATGCACCGACAGGTTCACCGAAACCCGGATCGGCGCCAGCCCCTGACGCTGCCATTCGCACGCCTGCCAGCAGGCCTGGCGCAGCACGAACTCGCCGATCGGCCCGATCAGCCCGGTCTCTTCGGCCAGGCCGATGAAATCTCCCGGAGGCACTCGGCCCATGGTCGGATGATCCCAGCGCACCAGCGCTTCCGCCGCGTTGAGACGGCCGGTCGCCAGGCACAGTTTCGGTTGATAGAAGACGTTGAGCTGCTTTTCCTCGATGGCTTTGCGCAGCTGGTTTTCCAGTTGCAGGCGCTCCAGCGTGCTGGCCTGCAGACTGTCGGTGTAGAACTGGAAGTTGTTGCCGCCCAGGTGCTTGGCATGTTGCATGGCCATGTTCGACTGGCTGACCAGCGCGGAAATCTCCCGCGCGTTATCCGGCAGCATGCTGATGCCCATCGAGGCACTGACCACCAGTTCATGCCCTTCCACGGTCAACGGCAGTCGCAGCTTGGTCGACAATCGCGTGGCGACCCGCGCCAGGCTCGACAGGTTGCCGTAGGCGTCGAACAGCACTGCGAACTCGTCGCCGGACAGCCGGGCAATGGTGTCGGCCTCCGGCAGCGCGTTGACCAGACGACGGGACATTTTTTGCAGCAACTGGTCGGCGATCTCGTGGCCGAGGCTGTCGTTGAGCAGCTTGAAGCGATCCAGATTGATATGCAGCAGCGCCAGACTCCGGCGCCCGCCCTGCCGCACGCGCTGATGGGCTTCGTGCAGGCGTTCGCGGAACAGCGAGCGGTTGGCCAGACCCGTGAGTTCGTCGTAGTGAGTCAGATAGCGCATGCGCTCTTCGGATTCGCGGCGCGCCGACAGATCGGCGAAGAAGCCGACGATATGGCTGACATTTCCCCGACTGTCGCGCACGGCATTCAATTGCAGCCATTGCGGATACAGCTCGCCGTTCTTGCGGGTTTCCACCAGCTCGCCCTGCCAGCTGCCGTGCTGTTCCAGCGCGTGGCGGATCGCGACGTAGTGCCGGCGGGCGTCGCGGCTGCACGGCAGTTCGACGACGTTGCGCCCGAGCATGTCGTCGATGTCATACCCGGTGACTCGGCTGAAAGCCTGATTGATGGCGATCAGCGAATAATTCGGGTCGAGGATCACGATGCCTTCGCTGGCGGCCTCGAACACCGTCGCCGCCAGTTGTTGCTGGGCTTCCAGGCTTTTGCTGACACTAATGTCGCGGCGGGTGCCGACCATGCGGATGACCCGCCCGTTCTCGTCGCGCTCCACCGCCCGCCCACGGTCTTCAATCCAGACCCAGTGGCCGTCGCCATGGCGCACGCGGTATTCGATCTGATAATCCTCGGTGCGCCCCTTCAAGTGCTCGATCAACGCCCGTTTGAGCGGCGGCACGTCTTCCGGGTGCAGGCGTGGCCGCAGATGCCTGAGCAGCCCGGTGACGTATTCCGGGTCAAGGCCGAACAGCTCCTGAATCTGGGTGTGGTGAACTTCGTCGGTCTGCAGGTTCCAGTCCCACAGCCCCAGTTCACTGGCCTTCAACGCCAGGGCCAGGCGCGCCTCGCTTTTGCTCAGGGCCTGGTTGGCGACGTCCAGTTCCCGGCTGCGCTGAGCGACCCGATTTTCCAGTTCGACCTGCGCTTCACGCAACTTGCCCTCGGCGCAGCGGCGATGCTCGATTTCCTTCGCCAACTCCTGATTGAGCTGTTCGCTGCGGGTTTGCGCCTGTTGCAGGTATTCGATCAGGTGCTGGTTCTGAAAGCGGCGCAGCAGACCGCGATCGATCAGCCGATTGACCTGCCACGCCACCACACTCAGCGAGCCGAGCAGGATCAGCCCGAGCCAGCCCCAGCCGCGCGCCAGTTCGTCACCGCCCCAGAACAGGTAGCCGATGGCCGGCAGCAGGCACGGCAAGGTAAAGGAAAGGAAGGCCGGAATGCTCACGGCGTAGGCCACGCTGGCCGACAGGGTCGCGGCGCCGATCAGGCCGAACACCCAGGCTTGCTGCATGAAATTGTCGGCCGGGACCAGAGCGATGCCGGCGCCAGCGAGGGTCAAGCCGGTCATGGTGGAGCCGAGCAGGAACATCCGCCCCCAGATCGGCTGGGCCTGGCGATCGGGAATCGCCGAATCGAACGCGGCAACCTGAATCACCCGCAACGCCACCAGCGACAACAGCCACACCAGCCAGACGCTGACCACGAAATAACGCTGCGGGCTCCAGAGCAGACCGGCGCAGACCAGACCATTGATCAACATGAACAGGGTGGGCAACAGCGAACCCTGATAAAGAAGGCGCGTGCGCTCGACCGCCATCTGGGTGGCGTAATGCTTGCGGATCACCCGAGGCTCCACGGAGGGGCCCGACAGGTCGAAGCTGAGGGTCATAGGCAACGTTCTTGTTCTTATAAGTGTGAGCATGCGCCCGGAAACGTGGACGGAGCATACACAAGCCGAACCACTTGCCAAACTGCTCCAGATCATAATTTCACCGAAACTTTTCCACCGCTCGTCACCCTCCAAAGCCCCGACGCCAGGCGGGCCAACGCCTGTAGCCGGTGACCGACCGGTCGTCACGGGCGGCACTTTCATCGGCTAATGCAAAGCTCGGTTTGCCCGGGCCTGCGGCGCACCCTAGAATGCCCCGATGCGCGATGATCTCTCCCTTCTGCTGAACTCCCTCAACGATGCCCAACGCCAGGCCGTAGCGGCTCCCGTTGGTCGTCAATTGGTCCTGGCCGGTGCCGGCTCCGGCAAAACCCGAGTGCTGGTGCACCGTATCGCCTGGTTGATCCAGGTCGAGAACGCCTCGCCCCACTCGATTCTGTCGGTGACCTTCACTAACAAGGCTGCCGCCGAGATGCGTCACCGCATCGAGCAGTTGCTGGGCATCAACCCGGCCGGCATGTGGGTCGGCACCTTCCACGGCCTGGCGCACCGCCTGTTGCGGGCGCACTGGCAGGAAGCCGGGCTGAGCCAGACTTTCCAGATTCTCGACAGCGACGACCAGCAACGACTGGTCAAGCGGGTGATCCGCGAGCTGGGGCTGGACGAGCAACGCTGGCCGGCCCGTCAGGCCCAGTGGTTCATCAACGGGCAGAAAGACGAAGGTCTGCGTCCGCAACACATTCAGGCCAGCGGCGATCTGTTCCTGGCCACCATGCGCGGCATTTATGAAGCGTACGAGGCGGCGTGCCAGCGTGCCGGCGTCATCGATTTCTCCGAACTGCTGCTGCGCGCCCTCGACCTGTGGCGCGACCACCCGGGCCTGCTGGCGCACTACCAGAAGCGTTTCCGACACATTCTGGTGGACGAATTCCAGGACACCAACGCCGTGCAGTACGCCTGGTTGCGCCTGCTGGGCAAGGGCGGCGACAGCCTGATGGTGGTCGGCGACGACGACCAGTCGATCTACGGCTGGCGCGGCGCGAAAATCGAGAACATCCACCAGTATTCTTCCGACTTCCCGGATTCGGTGACCATCCGTCTGGAGCAGAACTACCGCTCCACGGCCGGCATCCTGAAAGCCGCCAACGCCCTGATCGCCAACAACACCGGACGTCTCGGCAAAGAGCTGTGGACCGATGGTGGCGACGGCGAAGCGATCAACCTTTACGCAGCCTTCAACGAACACGATGAAGCACGCTACGTTGTCGAAACCATCGAAAGCGCGCTGAAAACCGGCCTCGCTCGCAGCGATATCGCGATTCTCTACCGCTCCAACGCCCAATCGCGCGTTCTGGAAGAAGCGTTGCTGCGCGAACGCATTCCCTACCGCATCTATGGCGGCCAGCGCTTCTTCGAGCGGGCGGAAATCAAGAACGCCATGGCTTACCTGCGATTGCTGGAAGGTCGTGGCAACGATGCGGCGCTGGAACGGGTAATCAATGTCCCGGCTCGTGGCATCGGCGAAAAAACCGTCGAAGCGATCCGCGACCATGCGCGCCACAGCGATGTGTCGATGTGGGAAGCCATGCGCCAGCTGGTGGCCAACAAAGGTCTGACCGGTCGCGCCGCCGGTGCACTGGGTGCGTTTATCGAGCTGATCGAGAACCTCGCCGCCAAGTGCGCCGAGATGCCGTTGCACCTGATGACCCAGACCGTCATCGAGCAGTCCGGGCTGATCGCCTACCACGAGGCGGAAAAAGGCGAGAAAGGCCAGGCCCGGGTGGAAAACCTTGAGGAACTGGTCAGCGCCGCGCGCAACTTCGAGAACACCGAAGAGGACGAAGAGCTGACGCCACTGGCGGCGTTCCTCGGCCACGCTTCGCTGGAGGCCGGCGACACCCAGGCCGACGAACACGAAGACAGCATTCAGTTGATGACCCTGCACAGCGCCAAGGGCCTGGAATTCCCTTACGTGTTCCTGGTGGGCATGGAAGAAGGCCTGTTCCCGCACAAGATGAGCCTGGAAGAACCGGGGCGCCTTGAGGAAGAGCGGCGTCTGGCCTATGTCGGCATTACCCGGGCGATGCAGAATCTGGTGATGACCTATGCTGAAACCCGACGCCTGTACGGCAGCGAAACCTACAACAAGGTGTCGCGTTTCGTACGGGAAGTACCGAAAGGTTTGATTCAGGAAGTGCGCCTGTCCAACAGCGTCAGCCGACCGTTCGGCGGCAACCAGTCGATGGGCGGCAGCAACCTGTTCAGCGGCAGCGAGATTCCGGAAACCGGCCTGAGCCTTGGCCAGGCTGTCCGTCACTCGATCTTCGGCGACGGCGTGATCCTCAACTTCGAAGGCGCCGGCGCCCAGGCTCGGGTGCAGGTGAACTTCGCCGAAGGCAGCAAGTGGCTGATGCTCGGGTACGCGAAGCTGGAAGCCATATAAGTCAACGTTCGCTCCCGCGCCCGGCGCGGGAACGAACACTGGAGGCAACATCCATGGGCTCGGGCTTCTTTTCTTCCTGGACGTTCTGGGCCCTGCTCTCGGCCACTTTCGCCGCGCTGACGGCCATCTTCGCCAAGATCGGCATCGAAAACGTCAACTCCGACTTCGCCACCCTGCTGCGCACAATCGTCGTATTGGTCAGCCTGGCCTTGATTTTGTACGCCACGGGCCAATATCAGTCCTTGGGATCGATCTCCGCCAAGAGCTACCTGTTCCTGCTGTTGTCCGGGCTGGGTACTGGCGCTTCGTGGCTGTGCTACTTCCGGGCGTTGAAAGTCGGACCGGCATCGCTGGTCGCCCCGGTGGACAAGCTCAGCGTGGTCTTCGTGGCGGTGCTCGGTGTGATCCTGCTGGGCGAGAAACTCGACCTGCGCCAGTGGGGCGGCATCGGCCTGATCACCGCTGGCGTAGTGATGCTGGCCTTGCGGCGCTGATCCATTTCCTGCTGAACCTATCTCCTTTTCCTACAGACAAAAGTACATAGCCTTATTGCCCCGACCGAGCTGAACGTAACCTGTCAGGCAAAAGCCCGAAACACTCTCTCGCTAGCCAGTAACACTTCAGCTGTGCAACATGGCGCGCGTGTCTCCACAAACGGGAATTCCCTTTATGAAACGTTTTCTTAGCATCGCCATGGCGTTGTGCATCGGCCTGACGATGAGCCTCGACGCCAACGCCAAGCGCTTTGGTGGTGGCAAAAGCGCCGGCGCTGCGCCGACGCACCAGACCAGCCAGATGGCTCCTTCTTCCCCAGGCATGGGCGGCGCTGCGGCGACCGCTGGTGCTGCCGGTGCCGCAGGCGCTGCGGCCAAGGCCGGCGGTGCTTCGAAATGGCTCGGCCCGCTGGCCGGCATCGCGGCCGGTGGCCTGCTCGCTTCCATGTTCATGGGCGGCGGCTTCGAAGGCATGCAGTTCTTCGACATCCTGATCATGGCCGTGATCGCGTTCGTGATCTTCCGCTTCATCGCCGCCCGTCGTCGCAAGCAGCAGGAGCAGTTCGCTCCGGCCGGCGCGCCGATGCAGCGTGAAGTGTTCGAACAGAAGCCAGCAGCCATGGGTTCGATCTTCGGTGGCTCGGCCGCACCTGCTGCCGCCCGTCCGGTGATCAACGCGCCGGCCTGGTTCAATGAACAGCGCTTCCTTGAAGCTGCCCGCAGCCACTTCCAGGCGCTGCAGCAGCACTGGGACGCCAACGAAATGGACAAGATCGCCGAGTTCGTGACCCCGCAAATGTTCGAGTTCCTCAAGCGCGAGCGCGCGGAACTGGGCGATGCCTTCCAGTCCACCTTCATCGACAACCTCCAGGTACAACTGGATGGCGTGGATGACCGTGCGGACAAGACCATCGCTACCCTGACCTTCAACGGCGTGTCGAAGACCTCGCGTTTCGACCAGCAGGGTGAAGTGTTCAGCGAAAGCTGGAACATGGAACGTCCACAGGGCGACAACCAGCCTTGGCTGGTCGCCGGTATCCGCCAGAACGGCTGATCACCTCCGACGTTTTACCCGCAGTAATGAAAACCCCGGCCTCGGCCGGGGTTTTCTATTTCGCGGTTGCATCTATAGCGAGCTACTGTATAAACCGCCCCATATAAACCGCGCCATTCAAGCAAGAGGATCCCGGACGTGGAAGAAATCATCGAACAACTGCGCGAAGCCAACGAACCCGTACCGGTTCCCCTGGAGTTGCCCGACGAAGACCAGTTGGTGGAAATCGAAGAAGAACTCTTCATCAACATCCCGTTCGTCTTCAAGGAGTTTCTGCTGACCGTCAGCGACGTGGTTTACGGCAGCCTGGAGCCGGTGACCGTCACCGACCCGCAATCCCACACCTACCTGCCGGAGGTCTCCGCCAACGCCTGGGATGCCGGCGTGCCGCGCGACCTGATCCCGATCTGCCAGGACGGTGACGACTACTACTGCGTCGAAGAAGACGGCACCGTGGTGCTGTGGTCGGGCGAAGAAGAGCTGATCACCGAAGAGTCCTGGGAATCGGTCTGGCACTGGGCGCGGGACGTCTGGCTGGAAAGCTGAAACGCCCCCTCCCCATTGGGTGGTCAGTGCCCCGACGGCTCCTTGTGGTTGTCGAGGGTTTCCAGCAAGGCCACCTGCATCCGCGTGTGCACCCGGATGAACCAGCGCCAGAGCAGCGCCGCCACGGCGGCCGTGACTACGGCGATCAGCACCAGCAACTTGTTGGTCGGCAAGATACTGGCCGACAAGGCTGCCAGCAGCAGGAAAATCACCAGCAGCGAGATGATCGGGATCACTTCGGCGATCACCCGGCGTACTCGCTGTGTGTGACGCCCGGCCATTTCCGGCTTCACGCCCATCTCCGCCAGCAGCATCGACAGCGCTTTAAGCTTGCGATAGGCCGCGATCAGAAACGGCAACGACACCAGCAACGCCCCGCCCCAGATCAACGCCTTCTGCCAGCTTGGATCGCTGATCCAGTCCTGCATCCAGATCGAGAGACGCCCGGCAAAGAAAGCGCCGGCAAAGAAGATCGCGATCACCAGCGCCAGATTGACCCCGACCTGCAGCAGAATTCGCCGGATCATCGAGGCCAGCATCGCGCCCTCACCCTGCGGCTGAATGCTGCGCAGCCATTCGCCGTACATTCCGAACACTCGACCGACTCGCTGCGGCATGGCGGCAGACAGTTTGATCGACAGCGGATCGGCAGCCCGGATCAGGTACGGCGTCAGCAACGTGGTAATCACCGAAACCGCCACAGCCACCGGATACAGGAAATTGCTGGTGACCTGGAGGGTCATCCCCAGCGCCGCGATGATGAAAGAAAATTCGCCAATCTGCGAAAGCCCCATCCCGACCCGCAGTGAGGTGCGTCCGTCATTACCGGCGATAAACGCCCCGAGGCCGCAGGACAACATCTTGCCCAGCACCACGGCGACAGTGATCACCGCGATCGGCCACGCGTATTGCAGAAGAATCATCGGATCGAGCATCAGGCCGATGGCGACGAAAAAGATCGCGCTGAACAGGTCGCGAACCGGCTCGATCAGTCGCTCGATTTTCAGCAGTTGCCGCGACTCGGCCATGATCGCGCCGATCAGAAACGCCCCCAGCACCATGCTGTACTCGAGCTTGACCACCAGCAGGCAGAAGCCGAAACACAGGCCCAGCACGGTGATCAGCAGCATCTCGTTGCTTTCGAATTTCGCCACGTAGGCCAACAGTCGCGGCACCAGCAGAATGCCGATGACCAGCGCGACGATCATGAACAGTGAGAGCTTGCCGACCGTGGAAAACACTTCGCCGGAGCTCACCGTGCCGCTGACCGCGATGCTCGACAGCAAGGCAATGATGCCGATGCCGAGAATGTCCTCGACGATCAGCACGCCGAAGATCAGCTGCGCGAAGCGCTCGTTTTTCATCTTCAGGTCGTTGAGCGCTTTGACGATGATGGTGGTCGAGGAAATCGCCAGGATCGCGCCGAGAAACAGCGAATCCATGGTGTTCCATTCGAACCAGCGGCCGATTTCATAGCCGATCCAGATCATCAGCACAATTTCGAGGAACGCCGCGATGAAGGCCGTGGCGCCGACCTTGAACAGCTTGCGCAGGCTGAACTCCAGGCCCAGGCAGAACATCAGGAAAATCACCCCCAGCTCGGCGAGGGTCTTGATGGTTTCTTCGTCGTGGATCAGGCCGAACGGCGGTGTGTGCGGGCCGATGATGAAGCCGGCGACGATGTAGCCGAGCACTACCGGCTGCTTGAAGCGGTGAAACAGCACGGTCACCACACCTGCGACCAACATGATCACCGCCAGATCCTGAATAAAGCTGATGGCATGCATGGTGTGGGCTCCTTGAATGACGAGGCTCACGCAGGCATTGGAAATGTCTGGGCGAGCTGAGTAAAAATCCGCTTTGGGTGTAGGAATCGCCCTTGGGGAGGCGCTTTTGCAGGGTAACACCGCGACTTCCGGCTGAAAGGCGGTGCAATATATGGAAACAGATCGATTCGGGCGTGACGGCGGCCAGTTGCCTGGCGTCCCGATAACGGTGCTTTTGAAAAGCGACCAGGCACCCGCAGAGGTGTTTCTTCCAGCAACCCTGCCTTGACCCGTGAGAACGTTATGGAACCCGGAAACGCCCAGCTGTCGATGACGGTACTGATGACCCCCGACATGGCCAACTTCTCTGGCAATGTCCACGGCGGCACCCTGCTCAAATACCTCGACGAAGTGGCCTACGCCTGCGCCAGCCGTTATGCCGGCCGCTACGTGGTGACCCTGTCGGTGGATCAGGTGATTTTCCGCGAGCCGATCCATGTCGGCGAACTGGTGACCTTCCTGGCGTCGGTCAACTACACCGGCAACACCTCAATGGAAGTCGGTATCAAAGTGGTGACCGAGAACATCCGCGAGCGCTCGGTGCGCCACACCAACAGCTGCTTCTTCACCATGGTCGCGGTGGACGATCAGCGCAAACCCGCCGCCGTACCGCCGCTGCAACCGCAGAACAGCGAAGACAAGCGCCGCTACATGCAGGCGCAGCAACGCCGGCAGATCCGTCAGGAGCTGGAAAAGCGCTATCAGGAAATCAAGGGCGACGCCTGAGATTTGTAGCGATCTGACGACCGCTATCGCGAGCAGGCTCGCTCCCACAGGTGATGTTTTATCCGTGGGAGCGAGCCTGCTCGCGATTGAAGCCGACGCGGTATTAAAGGCTGATCGGCGTGGCCTCGAATTTCACCCGCGGATGCGCAATCCGGTCCTGCGCTCGCACCAGCTGCAGCTCGTAACTGGCGCAGGCCTGGGTTTCCAGCAGCACTTCATGTACCGCTGCTGCGGTGAATTCAAACGCCGCCACCAGGCTGTCACCGAGCAGCACGCGCGCCAGGAACAGGCCGGACGTCAGATCGCCAACACCGACCGGCTGACGCGGAAACGCCAGCAGCGGACGCCGCAGGTGCCAGCTGCCCTCGGCCGTCACCAGCAACATTTCAAAGCCATCCGCCGGTTTGCCCGGATAATCCAGATGTTTGACCAGCACCGCTTTCGGCCCACGTGCCAGCAGCGCCCGCGCCATCGCCAGGCAATCGAACAGCGACTGCGGCTTGCGCCCGGAGAAGCTGTCCAGCTCCAACTGGTTCGGGCACATGAAATCCGCAACGGCAGCGGCCTCTTCCAGCAGGAAATCACTGACCTCGGCGGGAACGCTGCAACCCTTTTCCGGATGCCCCATCACCGGGTCGCACAGATAAAGGGCTTTCGGGTTGACTGCCTTGATCCGCTCGATGCCACTGAGAATCGCCCGGCCCTGCGCCGCGCTGCCGAGATAGCCGGACAGCACCGCATCGCAATTGCCCAGCTCACCGATGGCGGCGATGCCTTCGACCAGTTCGGGGATCCGGTGCGGCGCCAGCACTTCGCCGGCCCACTGGCCGTACTGGGTGTGGTTGGAGAACTGCACCGTATTGAGCGGCCAGACATTCACCCCGACCCGCTGCATCGGAAAAACCGCAGCGCTGTTGCCGGCGTGGCCGAACACCACATGGGACTGGATGGCGAGCAGATGAGGCGTACGTTTCATTCGGGTTTTTCCGTAAAACGATTGAAATTCAAGCCGCGCAGTATGCGACGAAACGCAGCCTGTACGACAGACCGGCGACGCAGTTAAGCTGACGCCATCATTTGGAGTTTCGTGTTGATGCTCACCCTGGAAAACATTTTCGTGCTGATGCTGTTCGCCGTCGCCGGTGCGTGGCTCTGGCACAACCACGGCTTGCGTGAGCGGGCGCTGGAGCGGGTCAAACAGCATTGCGTGAATGTCGGCGTCGAGTTGCTCGACGGCAACGTGGCGCTGAAGAAGATCGGCTTGATCAAGGACGCCAGCGGCCGGCGACGTCTGGCCCGGGTCTACAATTTCGAATTTACCGTGACCGGCGAAACCCGGCACAACGGCACCATCACCCAGTTCGGTGCGCACAGCGCACAGATCGAACTGGCGCCCTACCCGGCGCCATTTGATGACACGCCGCCCGTGGTGGAAGTGACCAAGCCGCGTGGTGAAGTGATCGAGCTGAGCCAGTGGCGTCAGGAACACACCAAGTGGAAGCCTTGAATCAGCTCGTCTGAAGCCGACACCGGGCCAGTCCGGCCTGTAATTCACTGACTGCCTGCGGTTCGTCGAAAATCAGCTCGATCCTGGAATCCTTGCGCCATTCACTGGGCAGCCAGCTGAGCTCGGCATTGTCCAGCGCATTGGCTGACTGCCAGCCGTCCGGGTTGTGAATCACCAGTTTGGCCCGCCGCCAGCCCAGACTTTTCAGCCATTGAGTTATTCCCGACACATCGAACACCTGGCTCGGATGCCAGCGCCAACCGATGCTCCAACCACCCTCCTGGGCCTGACTCAGGCAGATCGGCAACGCCGGATCGCTCCAGATAGCCGGCATCTGCGCCAGCCCTTGGGGGACGATCAACTTATCCACACCGGCCTGCGCCCGTACCGCCAGACCCGGCAACTCGCTGAGCGGTAACATCGCCTGTTGCGTCCAGATCAGCCGGACAGACGGCAACTGTCGGGTGATTCGCTCACGCGTGGGCTCGTCGAGGTTTTCTGCCTTGTTCAACAGCAGCAAACCTGCGCTGGCCAAGGTTTCCTGCTGCGCGTCCGGCAGCAGTTTGCCCGCGGCGAGGGCCTGGGCGTCCAGCACCAGCACGCACGGTTGTACGGCGAGAACGTCTTGCCACGGCGCCTCGTTCAGCTGCTTCAGCAACTGCGCCGGATGCCCGAGCCCTGAGGGCTCGATGAACAGGCGATCCGGCCGCGCCTTGCGCAACAAGCGCCCCAGACCAATCTGGAACGGCGCACCGTTCACGCAACATAAACAGCCCCCGGCCACTTCGCCCAGTGCGATACCATCGGCGTCGCGGGTCAACAGCGCAGCGTCGAGCCCGATCTGGCCAAACTCGTTGATCAGCACCGCCCAACGCTCGCCCGCCGGGCGCTGGGCCATGAGCTGGCGGATCAGGCTGGTCTTGCCCGCGCCCAAGGGGCCGGCGATGACGTGGGTGGGAATGTTCTGCAACATGATCAAGGTTTTCTGGAGGTCGAAGATGCGGTGGATGGGATGGTCGTTGCTGCTGGCGCTGGTATCGGGCGAGGCGTTGGCACAGGCCTGCGTGGTGCACAGTCAGGCAGAGCGCCTAGACGTGAAAGTCTGCCAGCAGAACCGCAACATCCCGGAAAAACTGTTCAACGACGGCTTCTGCCAGCCGACCCTGGCCGGGCAGAAAGTCGAGGTTCAATACGTCGACCAGTGCCCCGCCGGCGCGTTCGGCGTGTGCAGCAACGCGCAAGTCGCCAATATGCCTTATCGCCAGGATATCCACTATTACGGTGTGGCCACCGATGCGGCGTATTTGCAGCCTTATTGCGAGGCCCAAAGTCAGGGGAAATGGCTCAAGCCCTGACGCGCTAGCCTAGCCAGTCGAGGGTCAGCATCAACCGCCGCTCACCCGGCGCCGGTTGCGGCGAGCGATGGATCAGCCCGAAACCTTCGTTGCCGTGCCATTTTTCGCCCTTGAGCAATGCCACTTCGCCTCGATTCAATTGCTGAATTCGTGACGCTTCCTGCGGCTCGGCTTGCGGCTGGCCCAGTTGCCGACGATCCATCTGCCCTTCCCTTAGCCATTCACTGCCGACACCGGCATAAGTGGTGATCAACCGCACCGGCACATGATCGACGTGAAAACGCGGACACATTGCCTTGTCCAGCACCCGCAGGCGCAACCCGATCCGTCGCGCACCCAGCAGGCAGGCGAAGGCACTGACCAGCCATTTGAGGTCGGCGATAAACCCTTCATAGCCTTCCAGATCGCGAAAGCCGCTGGCCAGTCCCGTGAGATCCGGTTCTGCGTCTTCGTCCGGCAACTCCAGGCACAGCGCCTCGGCGTAAGGTTCGTTCAGAGACAACAACAAGTCAGCAAATTCGGCAATGTGCAGCGGAAGCTGGCGTTGCCAGACCGCGAGGTTGATTTCATCGTCGAGTATGTTCGCCAGCGCCTGCGGGGTCTGGCCGAAAGACTGATGACGCGTGCTGCCTGGCAGCGGTTTCAGGGCGAGCATCAGGCGACCTCATCGTGCCAGGAGCCAAACGGATCGCGCAGTTGTAGCCAGCCTTGAGTACCGAGCGCCATTTCGTCATCGGTCAGCAGGCAATCATCGAGTTCCGACGACAGCTGTGCGAAATCGATGTTCTGCCCGATAAACACCAGCTCCTGGCGACAATCGCCTACGCTGGCGATCCAGTTTTCCATAATGGCGGCGGTACTTTCCTGATCCTGCGGCCACTGTTCCTTTGGCACGAAGCGCCACCAGCGTCCGGCGAAACCGTGGCGCATCAGACCACCTGCCTGGGACCAGCTACCGGCATCCGTGGGTTTGCTGGCCAGCCAGAAGAAGCCTTTGGAACGCAGCAGTTTGCCGTTTACCCAAGGGCGATCGATGAAATCGAAAAAACGCTGTGGATGAAAGGGCCGGCGTGCCCGATAAGCCGTGGAGGCGATGCCGTACTCCTCGGTTTCTGGCACATGTTCGCCACGCAGTTCCTGCAGCCAGCCTGGGGCCTGGGCCGCTTTTTCGAAGTCGAAACGACCGGTGTTGAGAATTTTCTCCAGCGGTACTTCCCCCATGACCATCGGGATGATCTCGGCCTGAGCGTTGAGGCGTTTGAGAATGGCCATCAACTCTTCCCGCTCGCGGCTGCTGATCAGGTCGATCTTGCTGATCAACAGGACGTCGGCGAATTCGATCTGCTCGATCAGCAGATCGGTGATCGAGCGCTCATCTTCTTCACCGAGGAATTCACCACGGGACGCGAGGTTTTCAGCGGCCTGGTAGTCCGGGAGGAAGTTCATACCGTCGACTACAGTGACCATGGTGTCGAGGCGAGCGATGTCGGCGAGGCTTTGCCCCTGCTCATCACGGAAAGTGAACGTCTCGGCCACTGGCAATGGCTCGGAGATTCCCGTGGATTCGATCAGCAGGTAATCGAAGCGGCCTTCACGAGCCAACTGGCTGACCTCTTCAAGCAGGTCTTCTCGTAACGTACAGCAAATACAGCCATTGCTCATCTCCACGAGCTTCTCTTCGGCACGGTTCAAGCTGACATCACGCTGGACTTCGCTGCCATCGATGTTGATTTCGCTCATATCGTTGACAATAACGGCGACGCGCAAATCATCTCTGTTACGTAGTACGTAATTCAAAAGTGTACTTTTTCCGGCACCGAGAAAGCCGGACAAAACGGTCACGGGAAGTCGGGAAGACATTGGATAAACCTCATCAGACGGTCGCTAAACAGCGCTGGAGGCTCTCGGGGCGAGCGTTCTTGGGCTTCGAAGGGATCACCAGGGAAGCGGACGCTTGAAAAGGAAGCCACGGAAAGCCTTGTCCGATTAATGTTATAGTATAACAACAAAATCAATCCACTCTCTTCTTGCCCGAAGTGACAAAGGGCCGGAAGCTGCAATCAGTTCGTCGCCGAGTGACATCATGAAAACCGCGCTGAAATACTCGCTTATCTGCCTGGCATTGCTGACACTAAATGCCGAAGCACAAGTGCCGGGGCTCGCCAATTGCACGCGCAGCGCGAACCTTTTAGCGTGCATCGATGGCAACGGCAACGCCTATAGCGTCAACACCGTTGGCAGTACGATTTACCTGCGTGGATTTGAAAAAGCGGGAAACCGCTACTGGGCACAAACCAACAGCCGTTATGGACAGCTGACCTTTTTCACCGGTATCGCTTCCGATGGGGAAGCCTGGGTTGGCTACAACCGCCGCGTGGGCTGGACGACGATCAATCGGTTCTCCAGCTCAGGCGGCAGCAGTGCGAAGTTCACCTGCAGCCGGATCACCGGCTGCTAAACACGCGATCCTTTCTGCTCTTGTTGCCACGCCATGTAGCTGTCGACGGGTGGATTTTTTTGGAAGTAACGCTGCAAGCCCTCAAACAAACCGTCTGCCACGGCCTGCTGATGACGCGCGGTCACCAGGCGCTGACTGTCCCGCGCGTTGGAAATGAACCCGGTTTCCACCAGGATTGACGGGACATCCGGCGACTTCAGAACGGCAAATCCAGCCTGTTCCACGCGCTTTTGATGCAGCGTGGTGATGCTGGCCAGGCTGCCCAGCACTGTGCTTCCGAGTTGCAAACTGGCGGCGATGGTTGCGTTCATCGACATGTCGAGGATCACGCCAGCGAGCATCGGATCCTTGTCCTTGAGATTGAGCAGGCTGGTGGCGCCAAGCAGATCCACACCGTTCTCACGCTGCGCCATGAACCGCGCGGTCGCGGATGTTGCGCCGCCTTCGGACAAGCAATACACCGACGCGCCAGACGCGGTCAGACGCGGTGCAGCATCGGCGTGCACCGAGATGAACATGTCAGCCTTGTGCTGACGCGCGATCTCCACACGCTTGCGTAACGGGACGAAGAAATCATCGTTACGGACCAGCTTTACATCAAAGCCTTTCTCTCGCTTAAGTCGACGAGCGAGCAATTGCGCAATGGACAAAACCACATCCTTTTCCCGCTCACCTTTTGCGCCAATTGCCCCCGGATCTTTCCCGCCATGCCCTGGGTCGACTACCACCATGATGTCGCGCTTGGGGTGAGATTTTTCCTGGGGTGTTTCACGTGGAACGCTCGCCGGGCGCCCTGCTGAAGCACTCATCAGATCCAGAACCAGGCGATGCCCTTGCCCATCCTGAGGCGCCAACAAGAATGAATTGAGCTGAACCGGACTGCTTAAGTCCAGCACGATCCGGGTGTTCCCTTGGCCAAAATGGCCGGAGCGAACCGAATGAATAGGAGTGCCGGATAACGCCAACTGGCTGAAATCCCCACTTAGGCTGGCGCCGCTCAAGTCGATGATCAACCGTTCCGGTGCACTCAAGGTAAACGTCTTATAGCTCACGGGACCACTCAGATCGAACACCAGCCGAAGCTTGTCATCCGAACGCCAAAGCCGCGCATTGCGTATCTGCGTGGCGGACACTGAGAAAGGCAAAACAAAGGCCGCGCTGGCCAGCATCAGGTTGAGCAAGTGGCGTCTGTGCATATGAAAGCCTGTTCATGAAAAAGGCATCGTGGTTTGAATTGTTATAATGTAACATCAAATTCAATCACCATGATGGAACTGCTCATGAACGCGCTGACTTTGCCGGATGTCGCGGCTCAAGCCGCCCGCCAGGCCCTGCCTCTCGAATGGGTGGGGATGTGCGGAATCGCATTACCTGTGTTTATCGAAGGCCAACGCCTGGCTGCCAAAGCGGATGCAGGGGTCAGCCTGGATGATGGAGATGCACGCGGCATTCACATGTCGCGGCTCTATCTGGGGCTGGAAGCGTTGGAGCAGGAGAACCTTTCTCCCGCCCTTCTGCGAAAAGTTCTGCAGCGTTTTCTCGACAGCCACGAAGATCTGTCCGAAGCCGCCTATCTCAATATCCACACCGATTTACTGCTGAGAAGGCCGGCACTGGTCAGTCCTTTGGCAGGATGGAAAACCTATCCCGTCACCATTTCAGCGCAGCTAAAAAACAAAGTGTTCCACGTGGAACTGAAAATCGACGTCGCGTATTCATCAACTTGCCCCTGTTCCGCAGCATTGGCGAGGCAGTTGATCCAGCAACAATTCGTCGACGACTTCGCCAACAAACCGCTGCAACACGCCGATGTGTTGGCGTGGTTGGGCTCGACTCAAGGGATCGTGGCCACACCTCACAGCCAACGCAGTACCGCACAGCTGCATCTCCACCTGGAAGAATTCGTCGACGAACTACCCCTGACGTCCATCATTAACGACGCCGAAGCAGCCCTCGGCACCGCCGTGCAAACTGCTGTAAAACGCGCCGACGAACAAGCCTTCGCCCTCGCCAATGGCCAGAACCTGATGTTCTGCGAAGACGCTGCCCGCCGCCTGAACCTGGCACTGCGCCGCTCACCTGGTGTCAGCGAATTCCACATACGAGTCATCCACGCCGAAAGCCTTCATGCTCACGACGCCGTCGCCGAGAGTCATTGGCGCCGGGAGCAGCCATGATTCGCTGCCACAACCTGAGCTGGGGAATACCCGGCCAACCGCTCACGGCACCTCTCGATCTTCGATTGGAAAGCGGCAGTCTGACGGCAATCATCGGCGTCAATGGCAGCGGCAAAAGCAGCCTGCTTAAAGTCATCGCCGGTTTACAGCGACCGCTGGCCGGCAAGGTCGAGTTGGGTGTTCCACGCCAAAGCGGTTTGTCCTTCCTGCCTCAGCAACAGCACCTGGATCGACAGTTCCCGATCAGTCTTCAAGAGTTGGTGGCAGCCGGTTTCTGGGGACGCAGACTGTCGTCGCAACTCAGGGCCCAACGTCTCGAATCCGCACTGGAAGACTGGCACCTGAGCGGACTGGAACATCGTCCCCTGATGGCCCTCTCCGGCGGGGAACTGCAACGCGCCCTGCTCGCACGACTGAGTCTGGCCGACACACCGTTGCTGCTGCTCGACGAACCCCATGCCGCACTCGACGAACTGGGACAGACACTGTTGTGGCAACACCTGCACGCCTGGCATGAACAAGGACGAACCCTGGTCGTGGTTTGCCATGACCTCGCCGCCGTGCGCCAACACATGCCACAGACCTTGCTGATCAAACAGAGCGGCTGCGCATACGGCAACAGCGTCGACCTCATCCAGCAAACACCTCACACGCAGGTGGCCTGATGCTCACGCTGAGCCATTTATGGCAGCCGTTCCACGAGTTCGTCTTTATGCGCCGGGCCCTGCTCGGCGGTCTGGTATTGGCGTGCAGCACGGCACCACTGGGCGTGTTTCTGATCCTGCGCCGAATGAGTCTGATCGGCGACGCCGTTGCCCACGGCATTCTCCCCGGCGCGGCGTTGGGGTTCTGGTTCGCCGGGTTGAGTTTGCCAGCGCTGACCCTCGGTGGACTCGGTGCCGGTCTGAGCATGGCCGGACTCGCCGCGTGGATTACCCGACGCACCGGCCTGCGCGAAGACGCCAGCCTCGCCGCGATCTATCCCATCTCGCTGGCCAGCGGCGTGCTGATTCTGGGAATCGCCGGCAAGCGACTGGATTTGCTGCACCTACTGTTCGGTTCCGCATTGGCGGTCGACGGGCCGACCCTCAACGGCATGTTGTGGGTATCGGCGCTCAGCCTGATGGCCATGGCGCTGATCTACAAACCGTTGCTGCTCGATACCCTTGATCCGTTTTTCCTGCGCACGGTCAGCCGACTCGGCCCCGTCGCCCATGGCGTGTTCCTGACGCTGGTGGTGCTCAATCTGGTGATCGGTTTCCAGGCTATCGGTGCCTTGATGGTGGTCGGCCTGATGATGCTGCCCGCCGCCGCCTCTCGCTTCTGGAGCCGGCGCCTGCCGATCCTGATCGCCATCGCCGCGCTCATCGGTTGCGCATCGGTATGGCTCGGACTGCTGCTGTCGTTCTACTACTCGCTGCCCAGCGGCCCGGCCATCGTGCTGGTCGCCGGTGGCGGTTACCTGTTGTCCGTGGTGTTCGGACCGGTTCACGGTCTGTTGCGCCGCCCGCCTTTGCTCACATCCCAATGAGGTGTTTCCCGATGCGCGCTCTACTCGTGCTGTTCAGCCTGATACTGTCGATGTCGTTATCGGCGGCGGAAAAACTGCCGGTGGTCACCAGTTTCAGCATCCTTGCCGACATGGTGCATCAGGTCGGCGGCGAGCATATCCAGATCAGTAACATGGTCGGCCCTGACGCCGATGCCCATACTTACGAACCGACGCCGGATGACGCCAAGGCCTTGCTCAAGGCGAAACTGATCGTCAAGAACGGACTGGGTTTCGAGCCCTGGCTGGATCGGCTGGTCGCCAGCACCGATACCAGGGCCACCGTGATCAGCGCCAGTCGCGGCGTGATACCGCGCTCGCTGGATGAAGACGGCGAAACCGTTCCCGATCCTCACGCCTGGCACAACCTGGCGAACGCCGAGCTGTACGTCGCCAACATCACCAAGGCGCTGATCGCCGCCGACCCGGCAAACAAGGCCGACTACGAGCGCAACAGCCAAGCCTACCTGAAACAGATCTACGCCCTACTCGCCCAAGCGAAAGCCAAGCTCGGTTCATTGCCGCCGGGTAACCGCAAGATCGTCACCAGCCACGATGCCTTCGGTTATCTCGGTCAGGCCTACGGCATCGACTTCATGGCACCACAAGGTTTGTCCACCGAACGCGAACCCTCCGCTGCCGAAGTCGCCGCGCTGATCACTCAGATTCGCCAGGCCAAGGTCAAAGCGGTGTTTATGGAAAACATCAAGGACGCGCGCCTGTTGAAACAGATCGCCGACGAAAGCGGCGCACACATCGGCGGCACGCTGTACTCCGATGCCCTCGCCGCCAGCGGCCCGGCCAGCACCTTCACCGGGCTGTTCGAATACAACCTCAACACTCTTTACCAAGCCCTGAGTCAACCATGATCCGTAAAAATCCTTCCGGTGATTTGCCGCAGATTGCCGAGTCTGCCTACGTCGATAAAACCGCGATCATCTGCGGCAAAGTGGTGATCGGCGAAAACGTGTTCGTCGGCCCGTACGCGGTGATCCGCGCCGATGAAGTGGACGCCACAGGCGAGATGGAGCCGATCACCATCGGCGCCAATTCGAACATCCAGGACGGCGTGGTGATCCACTCCAAATCCGGCGCGGCGGTGACCATCGGCGAATTCAGCTCCATCGCCCACCGCTCGATCGTGCATGGCCCGTGCACGGTCGGAGACCGGGTGTTCATCGGCTTCAACAGCGTGCTGTTCAACTGCGTTGTAGGGAACGGTTGCGTGGTGCGGCACAACTCGGTGGTTGACGGTCGGGATCTGCCGGACGCGTTCTACGTGCCCTCCACCACCCGCATCGGCCCGGGCACCGACCTCTCGCAATTCCCGCCGGTGAGCGTCAGTGCTTCGGAGTTTTCCGAAGACGTGGCGCGCACCAACGTCGATCTGGTGCGCGGCTACAAAGCCCTGCAGAACGAGTTCTGAATCATGAGCAGTGTGCTGATTCGCAATGCACGGCTGGTGAACGAGGGGCGTGAGTTCGACGCCGATCTGTTGGTCAGCAACGGGCGCATCGTCAAGATCGCCGGCAGCATCGAAGGTGAAAACGCGACCCGTGAAATCGACGCCAACGGCCAATGGCTGCTGCCGGGAATGATTGACGACCAAGTGCATTTCCGTGAGCCGGGTGCGCCGGCCAAGGGCAGCATCCACACCGAATCCCGTGCAGCCGTGGCCGGGGGCATCACCAGTTTCATGGACATGCCCAACACCAAACCTGCCACTCTGACCCTTGAAGCGCTGGCCGACAAAAAGCGCCGGGCAGCGATCAACTCGGTGGCCAACTACGGGTTTCATTTTGGTGTCAGTCACGACAATCTGGACACGGTCGCGGCGCTCAATCCGAGCGAGGTGGCCGGGGTCAAAGTGTTCATGGGTGCGTCCACCGGCAACATGCTGGTGGACGACCCGCACACCCTCGAGCGCCTGTTCGCTGAAGTGCCGACGATTCTGCTGGCCCACTGTGAACACACGCCAAGCATCGATGCGAATGCCGCGAAGCTGCGCGAGAGGTTCGGCAACCAGCTGCCACCCGATGCTCATGCGCTGATCCGCAATGCCGAAAGCTGCTTTCGCTCATCGTCTCTGGCGGTGGATCTGGCCCGACGTCACGGCACTCGCCTGCACGTCCTGCACCTGACCACGGCCCGCGAGCTGGCCCTGTTCGAAGACAAACCGCTGTCGCAAAAACGCATCACCGCGGAAGTCTGCCTGCATCACTTGCTGTTCGATGACCGTGACTATCCGAACCTCGGCAACCTGATCAAATGCAATCCGGCAATCAAATCCCAGGCCGATCGTGACGCCCTGCGCCAGGCACTGCTGAGCAATCGACTGGACGTGATCGGCAGCGATCACGCGCCGCACACCTGGGCGGAAAAACAGCAAGCGTATGAACAGGCACCGTCGGGACTGCCACTGGTGCAGCACGCACTGCCGGCGTTATTGGAACTGGTGGCAGATGGCATGTTGCCGATCACCACGCTGGTGGCGAAGACCAGCCACCGGGTGGCGGATCTGTTTGCCATTCCGGATCGCGGTTATTTGCGTGAGGGGTATTGGGCGGATCTGGTGTTGATTCAATCGGAGCCCAAGGGTGTCGCGGTGTCACGCCAGCCGGTTCTGTCGCAATGCGGCTGGACGCCGTTCGCTCAGCGTAGCTTTCGGCATCGGGTCAGCACGACGATGGTGTCTGGGCAGATTGCGTGGCATGACCAACGGATCCATGACAACTGTCAGGGATTGCCGCTGCGGTTCATGCGCTGAAAAAAAACCGCCTCCACTCGATGTGGAGGCGGTTTCGACAGTGACGTTACGCTCTCGGTTTGACCGTGCCGCAATCCTGACCCAGCCAGACTGCCCGGGTTTCCAGACTGCCCTTTTGATTGATCCCGATGGCGTTGAAGGTGCCGTTGGCGACGGTGGTGAACTCGCGGTCACTAAGGAACGTCGCAACACCGGTGCCTTGGGCTTTCGGGCAACTGAAGCGGAATTTCCACTGGTTGCCGACACGCTCGGTGATCTGCTGCTTGCAGCCCGACTGCGGGTCCGCCAGCGGAATATCGTTGGTCGCCACCTGCTGCGGCGTCAGGCAGGCGCGGATACCCTTGCCGCCGATGTTGATCCCCTGCTTCTCCAGCTCCGCTCGTTGCTGCGGAGTCATCTGCCCCTGCAATTGGCCGAGGATCGATTGCACATCCATCACCTGATCATCAACCTTCACATTGCTCGACGTCATTTCCCACAACCCCGGCTGCAGCATTTGCGCCTGAGCAACCACCGGCAAGGCCAAACCCAGGCCCAGCGCCAAACCCAGCAGACGAACGTTCATTGAAAAACTCCTGATCAGTAGTGGCCGTTAGACGCCGGCCGCCTGTTTCGGTTCATGGCGGGCGCTGGCGGCTTGAAAACAAATAGCGACAATCGCCATGGAACATGGTCTGTTAAGCATTGAATCTTCAGGAGCAAGGTTGCCCCATGGATTATTTCGGACCGCACATTTTCGGTTATCTGATCGCCCTGATACACACCCTCGGCTCGATCGCCGCGATCCATGCCGTATTGACCGTACGCACCGCCCAAGGCTCGATCGCCTGGGCGCTGTCGCTGATCTTCATTCCCTACCTCACCCTCATCCCTTATCTGGTGTTCGGCCGCAGCACCTTCGATGGCTACATCAAGGCCCGCCGCCAGGCCAACGAACAGATGCGCCAGGCGATTTCCGAACTCAACTGGCGGCCGTGGGTGGAAGAAGCCCTGACCGCCCGCGCCTCGAATGCTTATGACTCGTTGCGCGCGATGCCGAAACTGGGACGCATGCCGTGCCTGGCCAACAATGAAGTGCGATTGCTGATCAACGGTGCCGCTACCTTCGAGGCGATTTTCCACGCAATCGACCAGGCACGGGAAGCGGTGCTGATCCAGTTTTTCATCATTCACGACGATCGTCTCGGACAGCGCCTGCGTGACCTGCTGCTGAAGAAAGCGGCCGAAGGCGTGGTGATTCATTTGCTCTACGACCGCATCGGCAGCCACGCCCTTCCCCACAGCTACGTGCAGGCGCTGCGCGACGGCGGCGTAGAGGTCAAGGCGTTCGCCACCCGCAGCGGCTGGCTCAACCGTTTCCAGGTGAATTTCCGCAACCACCGCAAGATCGTGGTGGTCGACGGATTGATCGGGTTTGTTGGCGGGCACAACGTCGGCGACGAGTACATGGGTGAAAAACCACCGCTGGCACCGTGGCGCGACACTCACGTCCAGGTGCGCGGCCCGGTGGTGGCGTGCATGCAGGAGTCATTTGCCGAAGACTGGTTCTGGGCCGCGCGGTCATTGCCGCCGCTGATCCTGCCGGACGCGTACCCGGAGGATGGCGTGCTTTGCCAATTGCTCGCCAGCGGCCCGGCGGATGCCTACGAAACCTGCTCGCTGTTCTTCGTCGAAGCCATCCACGCCGCCACCGAGCGCGTGTGGATCACCAGCCCCTATTTCATTCCCGACGAAGCCGTGTTCGCGGCGTTGCGTTTGGCAGTTCTGCGCGGAGTCGACGTGCGCCTGCTGCTGCCTTCGCGCCCAGACCACCGCATCGTCTACGCCGCCTCCAGCCTGTACGCGTTTGAAGCGGTACGCGCCGGCGTGCGGGTATTCCGCTACGAACCAGGGTTCCTGCATCAGAAGGTGGTGTTGATCGACAGCGAAATCAGCGCCATCGGCAGCGCCAATCTGGACAACCGTTCGTTCCGGCTGAATTTCGAAGTGATGCTGCTGACCGTCGACAGCGAATTCGCCGCCAGCGTGGAACAGATGCTCAACGATGACTTCGCCCAAGCCTACGAGGTCGCCAAAGAAGAAAGCCGGGAGATCCACCGCCTGCAACAGGTCGGCATGCGGATCGCCCGGCTTATTTCACCGATTCTCTAGGTTCAAGGGTTGTAGATGTCGTCCCTCGTCCACGGCAGTTCATGGCTGCCGTCGGCATGGGCCTTCACGGCGAGGATCTGGTGCAGATTGATCCAGCCGCGCGCGAACGCATACGCGCAGCCCGCCAGGTACAGACGCCAGATGCGCAGCGCCTGATCCGGAACCAGTTTCGCGGCGGCTTCGAGGTTGTCTTCCAGCCGTTCGCTCCAGTGGTCCAGCGTGCGTGCGTAATGCAGGCGCAGACTTTCTACGTCGACGATCTCCAGACCCGCTTCGCTGATCTCGGCCGAGATCATCGCCAGGTGCGGCAGCTCGCCGTTGGGGAACACGTACTTCTCGATGAAATCCCCGGCACCGCGTCCCACCGGACGGCCATCGGTGTGCTTGGCGGTGATGCCGTGGTTCATCACCAGACCGCCCTCTTTCACCGCGCCGAACAGGGTTTTGCAGTATTCGGCGAGGTTGGCATGACCGACGTGTTCGAACATGCCGACGCTGACCACTTTGTCGAAACGTCCGTCCTGGGGAAGATCGCGGTAGTCCAGCAGTTGCAGTTCGATCTGATCTTCCAGGCCTTCGGCTTTGACTCGCTCGCGGGCCAGGGCCAGTTGCTCTTTGCTCAGGGTGATACCGAAAACCTTGGCGCCAAACTCACGGGCGGCATAACGCGCCAGCCCGCCCCAACCGCAACCGACGTCCAGCAGATAGTCGCCGGGCTGCAGACGCAGCTTGCGGCACAGGTGCCGAAACTTGGCTTGCTGAGCTTGCTCCAGGGATTCGCTGCCGGTTTCGAAATACGCGCAGGAATACGCCATGTCGCTGTCCAGCCACAATTGGTAGAACGCGTTGGACAGGTCGTAATGGTAGGAGATGGCTTTGGCGTCGGTTTCCTTGTCGTGCACGGTACGTACCGGCTGACTGTCCGCGTCCCCAAGCAAGGCTGTGCTCAACTCATCGCACACCCGGATGACCTCGCTGATCGAGCCCTCCAGTTCGAGCTTGCCCTCGACGAAGGCCGCACCCAATGCATCGAGACTTGGATGGGTGAACTGGGTGACCATCTGCGGGTCCTTGACCACGATGGTGACGCTGGGCGTCGGGCCCAGATTGAATTCATGGCCGTCCCAGAGTCGCAGGCGAAGCGGAAGCTGCAGATTCTGTAAGGCCGGTGGAAGTTGCGCGAGCATGGAATATCCCCCTGGTTTCAGACGTCTGATCTGAGGGTAGACCATCCTTGAAAATTAGCAGGCTATCGATTTGATAGCCGCCGACTATCAGCCGCAGAGGCTGTAATGACGCTGTCATCCTTGCTTCAGTGCGCCTTCTCAAAGGACTGCGAGAGCGGCGCACAGTTCGAAAAATGATCAGTCCGACGCTTTCAGCTTCAGCAGCGGTTCCTGAAAACGCAGTAGGCGACCAGCATTACCCAGCACCAACAGCGTGCTCAGGTTGTGCAGCAACGCAGCGATCATCGCCCCCGCTGCACCGAGCCAGCCGAAGGCCGCGAACACCACAATCGCCAGCGTCCAGCCCAGACCGATGATCACGTTCACTTGCAAGGTCCGTCGGCACTGACGGCTGAGGCGCACACAGGTGCCGAGCCGACGCAGGTCACTGCCGATCAGCACGATATCGGCGGAGGCCAGCGCAATGTCCGCGCCCCCCGCGCCCATCGCCACACCGACCACGCCCGCCTTGAGCGCCAGCGAGTCATTGATCCCGTCGCCGACCACCATCGGCCGGAAGCCGTTGTCGATTTCCTTGAGCACTCGGTTGAGTTTGTCTTCGGGCAACGCCTGGGCTTCGACTTCGTGCAGGCCGACATCCTTGGCCAGGGTTTGTGCGACGCTTTGCCGGTCACCGGTCAACAGCAGCTGCCGTCCCAATCCGAGGTCACGCAGTTCACTCAGCGCAAATCGCGCTTCCGGTTTGACGGTGTCGGCCAGTAACAGCCAGGCGAGAAATTCGCCGTTCAACGCCAACCCGGCAATCGGGCCATCGTGTTCGGGGATCGCCGTGGTCGGGATGCCCAACTGCGCAAACAGCTCCGGACGCCCGAGCGCGGCCTCGCCTTGCGCGGTTTTGGCCACTACGCCCAACCCCTGCCGTTCATGAATATCGGTCAGTACCAACACCTGTTCCGCGCTGACCAGTCCGGCCAGCGCGCGGCTGACCGGATGGCTGCTCGCCGCGCCCAGACTTGCAGCCAGCGCCATCACTGCCCCGTGATCCGCTCGCGGGCTGTTGATCGACTGCAAGCGCAGCGTGCCGTAAGTGAGGGTGCCAGTCTTGTCGACGACCAGCGAAGTGAGATCGGCCAGTTCCTCAAGGAATGCCGAACTGCGGATCAGGATCCCGTGCCGCGCCGCCACCGCCACCCCGGCAATCGCCGTGGCCGGCGCCGACAGCACCAGCGCACATGGGCATGCCGCCACCAGCACCGCGAGCATCGCCTGTGCATCGTTGGTGATGAACCAGGTCACCGCCGCGAGCAACAACACTAGCACCATGTAACTGCCGGCATAGCGTTCGAGCAAACGAGTGATCGGTGGTTTGGAGCGTTCGGCGTTCTGCATCAGCGCGATGACTTTGCCGAGGGTCGATTCATCCCCGGTACGGGTCACTTCGATTCGCAGCAACCCGTCGAGGTTGATCGCGCCGCCGAACACCGCCATGCCGACGCCCGCTTCAACCGGCACCGACTCACCGGTGATCGATGCCGTATCGAGGCTGGCCTGGCCGGATAAAACCCGACCGTCCGCCGGCACCCGATCCCCGGCGCGCACTTCGACTTTGTCGCCGGCCTTGAGCGTGCCGTTGTCGACTTCGATGATCGAGCCGTCCGCCTGCACCTTGCGCGCATGACTGCGGGTCAGTTGGCCGAGGGCATGAATCGCTTCCTGGGAGCCGATCACACTGCGCTCTTCCAGCACGTGGCCGAAGATCATGATGATCGGCAGCAGAGCAGCGGTGAGCAGATCGCCCGTGGCCCAGGCCCCGATCATCGCCAGGGCGATCAACTGATCGGTGATGCCGTGCAAGCTCGGATAACGCAGGCTGAACCACGCCGAACGCATCACCGGCACCGCCACTAATAAAGAAGCGAATCCGAGCAGCAACTGACTGACGCCCGTCTGTTCCGGCATCAGCCAGCGCCAGATCAGCCCCAGACCGAGCAAGCCGAGGGCGAGCATCGCCAGGGTCAACTGGCGGGCGGCGCGGCGTTGTTCGGCCGAGGACAACAGGCTCGGAGATGAGGTGGTGGCAGTCATTTGCTGGCTCCCTGAATGATCAGGCGTGAATCGTCTTTCGGATCGACCGTGGTGACCGACGCGGCCTGACCGAGAATCTTCGGCATCCGCTCGCGGTACAGACGCAACAGCATTTGCGGGTCGGTGCCCTGCTGTTGCGCCTTGGCCAGGCTCAACACCGTTGCCGTGTCGGCGGAGGCTTTGGCCAGCCGCTCACCGGCCTGGGCGTGGGCGACTTGCAGCGTGCGATCGGCCTGCTCGTTGGCGGACTGGGTGAGTTTCTCGGCCTCGGTGCGGGCATTGGCGACCGCTTTGTCGGCTTGCTGGCTGGCGGTGAGGACAGCGTTGAACGCGCTCACTGCCGGCTCCGGCAGACTCGATTGCACATCGACCCGCGCCACTTCGATGCCGATGCCCTGCCCGCTCGCCTTCAACTCGGCAAGGCGTCGGTTGATGCCTTGCACCAGATCACCCCGCAGCCGTTCGCGACGTTCGGCGGCCTGATTATCAGCACCGATCAACTCCGGTCGCGCCACCAGAATGGTGTCCAGATCCCGCGCCGCCGTCAGTGCAACGGCGCTTCGCGTCACCACTCGATCCAGCGCCGGTAGCACATGCTCGCCTTGCAGTACGAAGTCATAGGGATCGGTGACCTTGTAGAACACCCGCACATCCAGTTGCACCACTCCAGCATCACCGGTGAGCAAATAACCGGAGCCGGCCAGCGCGTCACTCAGCGGCGTGGCGAAGGTGGCGACGCGATCGGCCTGCAAGGCCTGATCGCTGCGCAGCAGATTTTCCACCCGGCGTTCGATGACCCGATCCGCCGCTGGCAACAAAACCACCTGTTCAAACGGCTGCGGCCAGGCCAATAACAACCCGGCATTCTGAATGCGATCCAGCGCTCCGAAATGCAAAACCACCGCGCGATTTTGTGGGTCGATCTGCCGGACATTGGAAAATGCCCAGACCAATGCCGCCAGCACGGTCACCGCATACAGCGCGAAAAACGCCAGACGTCCCGCTTGAATCCACGGACTGTTCAGCGAATGTGTTCCACGTGGAACTTCATTCATGGCTGCGATCCGCTTTTGTTGTCGAGATTCGGCGGCCCGTCGACCAACACCCGGAATGGCGCAGCGTCGGTGCGCAGGATCAGTTTGGTGTCTGGCGAAACGATGGTGCCGAGGGTGTCCAGCGAGCGCAGCAAGTTGTACAGCTGCGGCGAACCGGCGTAAGCGCGCCCGTAAATCTGCGCCGCTTCCACCCGCGATTGAGCCTCGATATCGGCGGCTTTCACCGTGGCATCGGCTTGCACGATTCGCGCATCGCGTTCGGCGGCGGAGCGGATTTGCGCCGCCTCACGCTTGCCGATGGCAGTGCGTTCGGTGGCGATGGTTTCACGCTCGGCGCGCATCCGGTCGACCGTTGCGGTCAGGGTCACCGATGGCAATGTCAGACGCTCGATGCCCACCTGCACCACCCGCACGCCATAAGTGGCGAGCAGTTGCTGATCGATTTGCTGGCGCAACTGCGCTTCGAAATCGGCGATGCGAACCTGACTGGCATCGGTATTCACCAGATTGGCCAGATCGAAACTGCTGGCCGTGGTTTCCAGTGCCGAGCCGACAAAGGTCCGAATCTGCCGCGCAGCTTCGTCCGGCTGATTCTGCACGGCGCGCATGAAGCGCTGCACGTTGTCGGGATCGCCCTGCACCTGCCAAGCCACGTACGCCTGAACGATGATGCGCAAACCGTCGCGAGTGCCGACGTCCTGCAGGCCGCTGGAGGTTGTGCGCAAACGCAGATCCACCGGAATCGCCGCTTCGAACGGTGCCGGCCAGCGCCAGCTCAGACCCGGATCCAGCAACACGCGGGACGGATTGCCGAACCGGGTAATGACCGTGGCTTCACCGGAACGCACTTGCACCAGGCTCGCCGCCGCGATGGCGAACGCCACCAGCAACGCTGCCCAGCCCATGCGCTTCCACGGAAAAGGCCCCGCCTCCTCCGGCGCACCGTGGTGATGGTGATGATGCCCATGATGGTGATGACCGCCGCCATGAGCATGATCGTGGCCGCTGTGGTCATGGTGATCGTGAGTGTGCGACTGGCTCAATGGGTGGCTCCTGGCTGAGCGGTGGTGCGCGCCGGATCTGCCGGCAGCGTGAACGTACGCAGGTCGATGGTCGGTGCGTTACTGCTGCCGCCCAGACGATGGTCGAGTACCAGCAGTTTGGCTTTGCTCAAACCCTGGCTGAGTTGGCTGAGGTATTGCTCCAGCACGAAGGCTTGGCCGGCGCTGACGTAGGCCTTTTGTTCGGCGCTGAATTTCAGATCCGCCGCCCGGGCGGTGGCGTTGATTTCATGGGCGTTGGCACTGGCCTGATCCCGAGCGAGGCTGGCCTGCAACTGCGCCTGGTTACTCGCTTCGGCAGCGGCGCCGCGCTCGCGGGAGATCAACGCCTGAGCACCGATCTGAGCCGCCTGCACGCTGTGATAGGCATTGGCCGCCCCTGCTGGCGGGTGAATCGCTTCGACCACAGTGGCGAGAATTTCCACGCCGCTGTCGAGTTTCTGCAGATCGCTTTGCACGGCGCGGCCGATTTCGTCGGCGAGCCCGGTCCTGTCCTCGCCGAGCAATCCGTCGAGAGTGCGCGAGGCAAAATCATGCACCAGAATCCGGCTGGCGGTGCTGCGGATCAGCGTCGGCACATCAGCGCTGTTGTAGGTGGCGGCCAGCGCGGCTTGATCGCTCAGGCCAATGCGATAGACGAAGCGCACGTCCATGTTGACGATCTGAAAGCTCTGCTGATCGCCACGGCTGCTGGCGATAACCTGGGACTTGTCATTGACGTGGCTGGCGTCCCACAAACGGTTGGCAGTAAATGGCGCCGGGCCTTCAGCCGGATACAACTGTTCGGGGGCCGGGTTTTCACCGACGCTAGTTGCCAGCTCATGCACCACGCCGTTTTCAACGGTCAGCACACGCCCCAGCGGCCAAGGCAAACCGGCGTGTAAACCCGGCCCGAACACCTGCACCGGTTTGCCGAAGCGCTCGTAAATACCACGGCTTTGCATCGGTATTTCGTGAAGGCCGGTGAGCAACCAACCCACCGCTGCCACCAATACCAACACCGGCAAGAACGCGCGACGCATGTAACTGAAGGCCCAGATCTGACGCAGATCGATGCCGAAGCGGTTGTGCAATTCATGCTGCAATGCGAGCAAAGGTTGTGGCGGCCAGCGAAGCAGATCGGCGACGAAACTGCGGGCCAGCAACACCGGTTCGAGTTGTTCGCGGCGCGGGCTGAACAGCGACAGCAGCGCGCGCAACAGCAACTCCAGGGCAACCAGCCCCGGCAGAATGCCGATCAACACCGCCAGACGCACGGGCCAGATTGCACTGTCACTGGCGAACAACAGGCACAACGCGCCCAGTACAAGACTGATGATTGCTACGCGCGTCAGTTGCGCCAGCGCTCCGGCCTCGGGCCATTGCGCCGGGTTTTCCTGCGCCAGTTGCCGCTCCAGTACCAGCAGAGCGAACGCCAGCAGCAGAGCTATGGCCGCGCCGACCGTGGCGGACAACCCCACACCCGCCGCCGGCAGCGTCAGATTCCACATTTGCTCGACGCTTAACAGCACCAGCACCGACCACCCGCCCAGCCACAATGTGGGCGCGCCGATCTGCCCAAGCAGGTGCAGACTGCGCTGGCTCATCCGATCCAGCAGCCGTTCGTACCAGCCTTCCGGCGCAGGTTCTTCAGCAGCCGTAACCGGCACGACGGGATTGATCACCCGTGCCCGCCATCGCGTCACCCACCACGCCGATTGCAGTCCGGCCACCAGCACCAGCAACGCCGCGCTCTGATTGACCAGCAGCGAGGACCACAACGATTGCGGCGCAAACAGCCCGACAAAAAACGCCAGCACCCACCCTGCCCCGGCCAACGCGCCCAGACCGATCGCCAGGCGGCGCAAACGCCGGCCCTGCGTCGCCGCTTGCTGAAAGCGCGGCAACCCGGTCACCGGCGTGCCTTCATCCAGATCGACTTGCATATCCCCCCAATACCCTTGGCTCACTGCACATATCGTTACGATATAACGAAAGTCGTGAAATATTTGTACTCATTTGCATCATTCAAAGATGCGCAACCTGTCGCTTGCCTGAAGCCTTGACCGAAATGTCTGGAAACGCACATATTACGTTCGTAATTTTCAGTGCGAACTACTTTTACCGATCCGCATCCTTCAGCCAGGAGTAAGAGCATGAGCAACTATGACGTGGTGATTCTGGGCGGTGGCCCCGGCGGTTATAACGCAGCGATCCGCGCCGGCCAGCTGGGTCTCAAGGCCGCGTGCGTCGAAGGCCGCGCCACGCTGGGTGGCACCTGCCTGAACGTCGGCTGCATGCCGTCCAAGGCGCTTTTGCATGCGTCCGAACTGTACGAAGCGGCGCTGGGCGCGGAGTTCGCCAACCTCGGCATCGAGGTCAAACCCACGCTCAACCTTGCGCAAATGATGAAGCAGAAAGACGAAAGCGTGAGCGGCCTGACCAAAGGCATCGAATTTCTGTTTCGCAAGAACAAGGTCGACTGGATCAAGGGCTGGGGCCACATCGACGGCCCCGGAAAAGTCAGCGTGACCGGCGATCAGGGCAGCCGGATCGAGCTCACCGCCAAGGACATCGTCATCGCCACCGGCTCCGAGCCCACTCCCCTGCCCGGCGTGGAAATCGACAATAAGCGCATCCTCGACTCGACCGGTGCGCTGTCCTTGAGCGAAGTGCCCAAGCATCTGGTGGTGATCGGCGCAGGCGTAATTGGCCTCGAACTCGGTTCGGTCTGGCGCCGGCTCGGCGCGCAGGTGACTGTGGTGGAATACCTCGACCGCATCTGCCCCGGTGTCGACGGCGAAGCCGGCAAGACCCTGCAACGCTCGCTGAGCAAACAAGGCATCAGCTTCAAGCTGAGCTCGAAAGTGACCAGCGCCACCTCCTCGGCCACTGGCGTACAACTCAGCGTCGAACCCGCCGCTGGCGGAAGCGCAGAAATCCTCGAAGCCGATTTTGTGCTGGTGGCCATCGGTCGTCGTCCGTACACCCAGGGACTGGGCCTGGAAAACGTCGGTCTGAGCACCGACAAACGCGGCATGCTTGCCAATAAACAGCATCGCACCGAAGCACCCGGCGTGTGGGTGATCGGCGACGTGACGTCCGGACCAATGCTCGCGCACAAGGCCGAAGACGAAGCCATGGCCTGCATCGAACAGATCGTCGGCAAGGCCGGCGAGGTCAATTACGACCTGATCCCCAACGTGATCTACACCCGCCCGGAGCTGGCCAGCGTCGGCAAGACCGAGGAGCAGTTGAAGGCCGAAGGCCGGGCGTACAAGGTCGGCAAATTCCCGTTCACCGCCAACAGCCGGGCGAAGATCAATCACGAGACCGAAGGCTTTGCCAAAGTCATCGCCGATGAGCGCACCGACGAAGTCCTCGGCGTGCACCTGGTCGGCCCGAGCGTCAGTGAAATGATCGGCGAGTTCTGCGTAGCCATGGAATTCAGCGCCTCGGCCGAAGACATCGCGCTGACCTGCCACCCGCATCCAACCCGCTCCGAAGCGTTGCGTCAGGCGGCGATGAATGTCGAGGGGATGGCGACGCAGATGTAAGCACTGTGCGAATACTTCCCGCGCAATGCGGGAAGTATCAGGACGGCAGATGCCCCAGCGGCAACGCGCCGGGTGTCTTCACCGTGTGGATCGCAAAATTGCTGCGGATGTCGCTCACCCCCGGCAGCTTCAACAGGCAACCGGTAAGAAAGCGGTCATAGGCGCGCAGATCCGGCACCACCACTTGCAGCAGAAAGTCCGATTCCCCGGACACCAGAAACGCCGAAATCACCTCCGGCAACGCCGTCACTGCCCGGTGAAACGCCTCGGCCTGTTCGTCGTTGTGGCGCTCGACCTTGACCCCGACAAACACCGTCAGCCCCAACCCCACTTCATCGCGATCCAGATTGGCCTGATAACCGCGAATGACACCGGCCTCTTCGAGCATCCGCACCCGGCGCAGACACGGCGATGCCGACAGACCGATTTCGTCAGCCAGCTGCACATTGCTCAGGCGCCCGTCCCGTTGCAGCGCGGCGAGAATCTTGCGGTCGAAGGCATCCAGTTTCATGGTTGGCAGATCCTGATGGTTTACGCGGTAAAAGATCGCAGATTATGCCAATTCAGAGTCCTTTAGAAGCTGACTACGCAACCACCTGCCCTGCCCTTCGGCCCTAGACTGAGGCGACCGAATCGACAACGAAAGGGGTGCGGCATGGCGAGTCTCTGGCTGTTTTTCCTGGCTTTGGCGGTGGTCTATCTGCTGCCCGGCCCGGACATGATCCTGCTGTTGCAGACCGGCGCCCGCCAGGGTCGCGGCGCAGCGCTGGCCACAGCGGTGGGCCTGGCGATTGCCCGAGGTTGCCACGTCGCATTAGCCGCGTTGGGACTGGCGGCGCTGTTCAAGGCCGCGCCGTGGACGTTCGATGCCGTGCGGATTGCCGGTGCGGCGTACTTGCTGTGGATCGGCATTCAATGCCTGCGCACCACGCTGCTGCCGGATCTGAACGCCGACACCGTAACGGACAGCCATGCGCAGTGGTACGCAGCCATCCGTCGCGGCCTGTTGACCAATCTGCTCAACCCGAAAGCGTTGCTGTTCTGTTCGGTGCTGCTGCCGCAATTCATCGTGGCAGATGGTGCGCCGGTGCTGACGCAGTTTGCGCTGCTCGGCGCGATGCTGGTGGGCGCAGGCCTGCTGTTCGACAGCGCCTACGCCCTGTCCGGCGCCGCGCTGGGTCGCTGGCTGAAACACAGCCCGACGGCCCAGCGAGTACAGCAGTGGTTGTTCGGCAGCCTGTTGATCGGCTTTGCCGTGCGCCTGACCTTCGTCCAGCAGGCTTAGGTTTTGCGGGGCTTGCGCTGGCGGCGGGTGATCAGCAACAACGCCACCGCGGTGAAGGCCACGATCGCCCCGATTTGAACGGGCCATTTGTACGGCCGCAGTGTCGAGCGCACCGAATCTGTCACCTGAGTGACGTAGCGCTTGTCGGCATTTTCGAAGTCCGGGTAAGGACATTGATGGCCGAAATCCACTGCCCACAAAACGTACGGCCCTTCATCGACATAGCGTTTGTACAACGCGCTCTGCTCTTCCAGGCTGCTGTTCCAGCCCGCCGCCGAGCACAACACAGCGGCAAACGCCTGACTGGTGTGCGGCAGATTATCCGCCGCACGACTGGCCAGCGCCGTGGCAACAAAACGGTAGTGATAACGCTCGTCCGGCTGCGCTTCACTGGCCTTCTGACGTTGCACTTCGGCCTCGCTGACCAGCGGTCCGACTTTCAGCTCGGTGTTTTCCAGACTGTAGTTGCCACCGAAGGTCGCGTAATCCGGGGCCATTTCGTAGCCCAGAATGTCCATGCCCCACTCACGGGCCGTCCACGCGGCATTGAACAGCGCGCTGGCACGCTTGGTCGGCCACCACGCTGAGTCGGCCTTCATGCGCTGCTCGCCATAGAGCCGGGCCTTGTTCTGCAGATCGGCGCTGTCGAAATAGCCGACCGCTTCTTCGTAATGCCCCTCACGCAACAAACGCCGCCCCAGCAAATTACGCAGACTGGCGGCCACCGGCAGCGGGACGTAATTGTCGCGATCTTGCTGACTCAGCGCGGGCGGTGCCGGGACGTTGGTATCGACATAGTTTTTCAATTCTTCGACCGTCAGTACCCGCTCGGCCACGGTCGCGGCGTCGAACCAGTAAATGTGCTGGCTGCGATACAACTGATCGAACGCCTGCAGATACTCGCCACGTTGCAGGGCCAGAATCGCGCTTTCACCCTCGACCCGGCACTTGGGCTGCACGCTTTCGAGATTCCAGTCGGCGGTGCGCCGTTCGCCCCAGGACTCGTCCTGCGGGAACGCTTGCGCGGCTTTCGCATAGGCCGCAGCTGCCGCGTTTTTGTCGCCATCGCGCACGGCCAGTTTCGCCCGCAGCCACCACGCCAGACCGCTGTCGCCAGCGTGTTCGAGGAACGCCTTGGCGCTGGCGTAATCGCCCTGTTGATAATTCATCGCCGCCAGTCGATCGGCGTTATCGAGGCTGCCACGCGTGCTCGCTTGCAGCACCTTGACCAGCTTCTTCTCGTTCGGCGGCTCATCGCCGAACGACCAGCCGATCCGGCTGATCAGCGAGGCGGTCACCAGTTGCTGCACGGCTTTGCCACGCAGCAACTTCTCCAGTCGATCCTCGGGCTCTTCGGCCAGATCGTTCATCAACAGCTTCAGCGAGGTGTAGCCGACGTTCGAGCCATGCAGGTTTTGCGTGGCATAGAGTTCGATGGCTTTGTCCCAACTGCCCGCCGTACGCAGCGCTCGCGCTTCTTCGCCAAGGCTGGCCACGCCCAGTTCCAACGGATCGCTGAAACCGTCGATGCTCAGTTGTCGCGTCTGACGGAAGGCTTCGATGGCGTTTTCCAAGGCTTCGAGCGCATCGCCCGCTTCGCTGCTCATGGCAAAGAACGCCCGGCCCAGGGAATAAGCGGCCCAGGTGCTGCGCAACGCGCGTTGATCGGCCGGCAGCGCCAGCAACTGACGGAAATACTCGACAGCCAGTTGATGGTCACCGGCACCGAACGCCACGGCGCCCGCCACATACAGACGCAGTTCCGCCGGCAGGCTCGCACCCTGCACCTCGACCTGATGCGCATCGGTCAGGCTGCGCAATTGTTTGACCAGCGCTTGCTGTTCAGGCGTCAGGCCGATCTGCTCGGCCTTGTTGCGCAGATCGGCCGGCTCATCAGGTTCGCCATAGATGTCGTCCGGGTTATACGTGACCGCGGTGACGTTCTTCAGCCCGGCAATGGTTTTGCCGAGGCGGCTGATCTCGAACCTGAAGTTGCCCTCCGGCAGTTCCGCCAGCGATTGCCCGCGATCGTCGAGCAGACGCATCGGAAAATCCGGGCCGCAGGCCAGTGCCGATCCCACCGGCAGGCTGAGGCTCAGGCAAAGCAGATGGCGGGGCCAGTTACGGGTCAACATGCGAACCTCCTTGATCAATATTTGCGCAGCGTGCCCAACCGATCGCACGCTGCCCGCCCGCCGGCAATCGGCCGTCGCGCAGGCGGGTGAAGGTAAGCAGATCCGCCGTCTGTTGCAACGCATAACCGGCGAGCGCATCGGCGCCTTCGCAGTCCTGCGCCTTGACGATCAGCCGTGCAGGCCATGGGTTGTCGAGATTGCCCGGATTTTCGAGGTGGATGTCATAGAGGCCGCTCTTTTCGCTGAACGCCAGCACCGGTTTGCCAACCAGTGAATCGCCCCGGGCAACCGCACGCAAGGTGGTCAGGCTCCACGCCCGGCGATCATTGGCCAGCGGCAGACGAAACCAGATCAGCCCGGCCAGATGCGCCGGCCGATCTTCGCGCAGGGCTTTGGCCAGCGCACTCAATTGCAGCGGATCGGCCAGCAACTCGCGCCGCTCCCCTGCCCGCTCAAGCGACACCTCACTTTCCACCACCGGCGCACCACCGGCGTCAGGCAGCAACGCTACACCGTAGGCAGGTAACGCCAGATAGAACGGTTTATCGCTAATCCGTCCCCAAGCCTTGGCCCAGCGCTGCGCCTGCTGCGGATCGAACAAGCCGCGACGCGGATCGCTGACCGCATGCACCTGCAGCACGCTGCTGTCGACCGTGGCCAGCAACGCCGGCAGTTGCGGGCTGTCGAGCCACGCCGGCAGCGCGGTGATGCTCAACGGCAGCGTCGCCGGTAATGCCGAACGCAGATGACTCAGAAACCCGGCGTAGGCCGGCAGCCTTGCATTGCCGGCATCGTGGTCGATCTCGACCCCGGCCAGCGTAAGCCCCAGCCCGCGCCAGTCCTCCAGCAGCTGAAGAATCTGCGCCGTCAGTTGATCCTGATCCAGCGCCTTGAGCTGTCCATCGAGCCGGATCACCGCAATCAGCGGCCGCCCATCCTGCTTCAACAATTGCGGATCGATCCGCGCCCGGCTCGAGCCCACCTGGGGAAAGGCTTGCAACGCCAAAACGCGCAAGGTCGAAAAATCGTTTCGGCTATCGCGCAGAGCCGCTTCGTGGGCCGGTATCCACTGGCGCTGCCAGATATAGAGCTGTTGATCGAGCGGCCCGGCGTCCTGCCGTTCGCACCCCGAGAGCAGCGCCAGCGCTGTCAGCAAACCGATCAAACGCGTGAAAGAAACCATGAAAAGTCGTATCCCTGAAATGCAAAAAGGGCCGTTCAAGGCCCTTTGTCGCGTTGCCGCCTACCTTAGTCAGCCAGCGGCTTGCGGGCAATGATCACCTGACTTTTTGCCACGACGCCATCTAGCGCTTCCTTGATCTGCGCGCCGCGCGGCGAGTTGAGCACTGCCTGCCAGGTTTCGGCCCAGTGATTGAGCAACGGATGATCGGGGTTCGTCAGATCGACCTTGGCGTCCCAGAACAGCAGCATCCACATCGACCAGTAAAAACCGTACTGACTGTGGCTGATGATCTCCAGGCCCGACTCGCTGACCATCGCCTTGAACTGGTCTTCACTGATGATCCGAATATGGTTGGGATGCTCGAAATAGGCCGGCGCGGCGATATCCTTTTGCAGCTCTTCGGAGCTCGGGTGCGGCACGCTCAGCAGATACAGCGCCCCCGGCTGGCCGACGCGCACCAGCTCGGCAAGAAACTGCGCCGGGTCATCGACGTGTTCCAGCACTTCGGTAGAGACCACGCGGGTCGCGGTGTTGTCGGCAATTGGCAACGGATTGCCGTCGGTGACATGGCACTCGACACTTTGCGCCGTGGTTTCACCGAGCCGCTGACGGGCGGCGTCGATCTTCCCGGCGTCGATGTCGGCGACGATCAGACGCGCGCCACGATTGCCACAGAACTGCATATTGCCGCCATCGCCACAGCCGACATCCAGCACCGTGTCATCAGCGCTTACCGGAAAGCCTTTGTACAGCTCGCCGGTGGCGTGGTTGAACCAGCCGCTGAGCATCGCGTCGCGCAGGCCGAGTTCGAACGAGTTGATCTTGTCGGCCACCGGCGCAGCGGGCGGTGCAGGCGTCGCTGTCGTGAGTTTCTTCAAAAGGCTCAGCATGAGGTGGCTCCAGAATGAGGTTCGGCGGTGGACGAAGCGGTTTGCAGCGGTTTGCGGGCGATGATCACCTGACTCTTGGGCATCATGCGGTCGAGCACCTGCTTGATCGCCGGACCATCAGGCAGGGCCAGCAAGTCTTGCCAGGTGCGCGCCCAGCTCTCCATCAACGGTGGGTACGGCGCCTGGATCCGGTCACGCACCGCGCCTTCCAGATCCCGACCTGCCGCCCGCTCGCTGGCCCAGAAGAAGATCATGCCCATGACCCAGAAGAACCCGTTGGCCTGACGATGCTCGATCACCAGCCCCGCGCCCTCCACCAGTTCGGCAAAGCGCTCGGCGGTGAAGATCTGCACATGATTGGGCGACCGGTAATAGCTGTCCGGGGCGATGCCCTTCTGCAGATGCTCACCCACCGGCGCCGGGACGCTCAGCAAATACTGCGCGCCGGGCCGGCCCATGCGCACCAGTTCGGCCATGAACGGTTCTGGCTCATCGATGTGCTCCAGCACTTCCATGCACACCACTTTGCTCGCGCAACCATCGGCCAGAGGCAGTGGCAGGCTGTTGCTGACCAGGCCCAGATTGTCCTTTTGCGATTGCGCCCGGACCTGGCGGGCGAGATCGCGCACCTTGTCCAGTTCGCTGTCGGTGAAGATCACCGAGGCGCCCTGGCGCACCGCGAATAAAGTCGCCACGCCTTCACCGCAACCGACATCGAGCAACGTATCGTCGGCGCCGATGGCAAACCCCTTGAGCAGTTCACCCGTGTCACCGCGAAACCAGCCGTCGAGCACTGCGTCGAGCAGGCCGATATCCCGGGGCGAAGCGGTCGCCGTTGCAGGCGCGACTGGTGCAGGAGCAGGCGTTGGTGCTGGTGGCGCAGCCGGCAGCAGACGTCGGATCAAGGCGCGGATCATGAGTCGGTGGCTTCCACGGCGGTCACCGCGCGACGCTCGAACAATTGCGCGAGAAAAGCCTGCAAGCGCTGTTCGGCCACGGCCTGACTGCAGAACGCCTGGAGGCTCTGGACTGCTTGCGCCGACATTTGCGCGTAGCGTTGCGGTTGGTTCTTCGCCACGTCGTAACTGTCGCGATAGGCGACGCAGACCGACGCCCAGTTGGTCATGTAGCGTAACGTGCGGAACGCCTTGCGCGGATCGTGAGGCCAGGCAGTGAGTTCATCAGTGGATTCGACCAGGAACGCGTTGTCGGTGCTCAGGTAATCGATCATCGCCGTGGTGCGCGGCGCCACGGCCGGCTTGCCGCAGGACATGAATTCCATCAGCGGCAGGCACTGGCCCTCGCCGTAGGAAGTGTTCACCACGTAACGGGTGGCCTGCACCAGACGCTCGTAGTCCGCGTCCGCGAGGTAGCCATAAATCAGCACGATGCGGCAGCGGTAGGACTGGTTTTTGTAAAGGTGATGAAGAATGTCGCCGAGCGCTTCTTCGGCATCGTGGTGCGTGAGCTTGAGCACCAGCGTTGCGTCTTCGACCTCGCGAAAGGTCACGCAGAAGGCGCTGAGCATGTCTTCCCAGTTCTTGCGGCCGTCACCGGGATTGAACACCGACGTGTAGACGACCCCGTCCAGCAGCAATTCCTGCTCGCTCACCGGTGCCTGGAAATCGATGCCTTTGCCACGGCGCAGATGTTTCGGGCCAAACGCGTTGACGTCGAGCTGACGACTGTCGGCAACCAGCCCCTTGATCGTCAGTCGCACCGGCCCTGTCGAGGGCTGCCCCTGAAGCTGTGCGCCCCGGGCCGCGAAGCGATCCCACACCGGCGCCGGCACCGCGACAATCGGGTAATCGGTACCCATGGCCTCGCGCACGGCGTTGACCGTGTAGCTGGAATGAGTGATCGCCGCGCCACAGGCCCGGAGCACCGTGCGCCAGTCATTGCGTGGCTCGTTGTCGAAGGGTTCGTTGGGGATGGTGCTGAACTCCCAGGCGAACACCGGCAGCGTCGGACACGCCAGATGAATCGGCGTGCGGTGCGGCGGCGAGAACGACAGGAACACGCAGGGCTCGCCACGGGACAGGCATTCCAGATACAACGCATCGACTTCGCGCGCCGGGTCGACGACTTCCACCACACGCCCAAGGCGTTCGAGTACCGGCCGGTATTCCTTGAGCACGAAGTAATAGCTGTACTCCGAACGCCCCAGGTTCTGCGCGATGGTGTGCTGGTTGGTTTCCGAATGAATGATGATCAGCATGAGGCGTTGTCCGTCACGGGGGCGGCATCGGCAGCCAGCGGCACGAGGCCGAAAAAGTCCGCCATGCGCCGCTGCACCGGAGCAAACGCGCAGTAGTCGTGCATGCGTTCGACAGCGGCGGCAGACATGCGCGCGTATTCCTGCGGCTGCGCCTTGGCCATCCGGTAGCTGTTCTCATAGGCGCTTTTGAGCGAAGCCCAGTCCGGCCGATAGCGCAGGGTGCGGTAGATGATGCGGGTGTCCTGGGGCCAGATCGTCAACTCTTCGCTGGACTGCACGACGAAGGCCACCGAGTCATCGATGTAGTCTTCCATGGCCGTGTGATCCGGGGCGATCACCGGTTTGCCGCTGGACATGAACTCCATCAGCGGCAGGCACAGGCCCTCGCAGCGTGAGGCGTTCACATAAAAACTGGCGGCCTGGTAGAGCCGCGCGTATTGCGCGTCATCCAGATAACCGTGCATCACCAGCACCCGGCAGGCGAACGGTGTCAGTTGCGCGAGCAGGGTCATCAGTTCGCTGTAGTAGGACGCCAGATCGTTCTGGGTAATCTTCAGCACCAGCGTCGCGTCAGGCGTTTCGCGAAAGGCCCAGCAGAACGCGGTGATCAGATGGTGCCAGTTCTTGCGGCCGTCTTTGGGGTTGAACACGGTCACGTAGATCACGCCGTCGACGGTGGTTTCCACCACGGCTGACGTATCCGGCAGATCCAGTGGCGGCGGTTCGTCCACCGCCACTTCATGGGGGCCGGCAATGTTCGGCAGACGTCGCTCGAGCCATTCGTGAGCCTTGTCTGACAGCAGGTCGCGAAACCCTTCCCAGTACCCGTGATGCAAATATTTCACCCGGGCCATGGGCTTGGGTTGATCGCTCGGGTTCAACGCCCACAGGCGCAGATAATGACGGGCGATGACCAGTCGACGCTTGAGTGTCAGAGGTGGTGGGCGGCGCGCCTCGATGTCGGCCAGCTGTTCGGCAGTCAACGGTTTTGGCAACAAGTCATCGGCGCAAAGGCCCAGCGTGCGGCTGTCGAAAACACAGCCCTTGATCGCCAGGGTCGCGCCAGGATTGATCGGCGCACCGACATGTTGCTCACGAATGGCGGCGAAGTTTTCCCACAATGGAGTCGGCAGCACGAGTACCGGAAAATCCTCACCCATGGCGCGACGGATCGCGCGGGCGGTGTGGCTCGACAGCGTGATGACCCGCCCCTGTCGTGCAAGCATCTGCGTCCAGTCGTGGCGCGGATCATCGTCCCAGGACTCGTCGGGGATCGAATCGAACTCCCATGCGATCACGCAGATCGTCGGGCACTCGAGATCGGTCGGAGTATTTTGCGGCGGAGTAAAAGACAGAAACACACTGCGCTCACCGGCGGCGAGCAGCTGTCGATAGAGCGGATCGACCTCGGCGGTGGCGGACACCACATGCACCCGACCCAGGCTTTCCAGCACCGGACGATAGGCCTTGAGCACGAAGTAATAGCTGTATTCGGGACGCCCGAGACTCTGGCTGATGGAGCGGTCGTTGACGTCCGAGTAAAGAATGAAATTCATGGCATCCCACGGTGAAACCGCCATCCCGGCAGCTTCACGCTGTGACGGCCAGGCATTGGCCCAAGTCGGCAGGGCCGATACTTGTCCAGTGTTCCGGGGCACGTCTTCGTTCTTGTTTTAGTGGTCAGGTTCACCCGGTTGCACACCCACTCCGGCAGCGTTCGGGAAACTCGACGAAGGGCATTCTAAACACATCCGTCGAGGATTCGGGAACCGCCCTGCGAGAAAAACCCGGCTACGCTGACGAGAACTGACCAGTCACGGTTTGGCCGGTTGAAATTGCGGCGCAATTGGCACAGATTGGCAACCAAACAACTACAACAACGACTTCACCCGTCTTCTGGCCTGATTTTTCTCTCGGTCTGACAGACATCCCCTTAAAGCCTGAGGGAAGAGGTGAAGGTTAAAGACCAAGGGGTCGCTGTTTGAAAAGAAGTCTGTTCATCGCGAGTCCGGATGGATTCGCAGGACAACCTATCAAGTCGCGCTGGAGGCTCGACGGCTCGGCATGGGAACTGCCGCCTGCAGCTGCGCCCTTTGACCTGAGGAGCCCACAACGCCTTGGCGGCCTCTGGCGGCAACCGTCCGACGCCATGATTCAGGACGAACGCTGATGGGGCACATACGCGTCACGGACCTGGGCAAGGCCTACAAGCAATACCCCTCTCGCGGGAGTCGCCTGGCCGAATGGCTGATCCCTTTTTCGCCAATGCGTCATCGCCAGCACTGGGTACTGCAGGACGTTAATTTCGAAATTGCTCCCGGTGAAGCCGTGGGCATCGTCGGGGTCAACGGTGCTGGCAAAAGCACTTTGCTGAAAATGATCACCGGCACCACTCAGCCCACCTGCGGCCAGATTCAACTGCAAGGACGGGTCGCAGCACTGCTTGAACTGGGCATGGGGTTCCACCCGGATTTCACTGGCCGGCAAAACGCTGTAATGGCCGGTCAACTGTTGGGCATGCAGGTCGAAGAGATCGAAAAACTGATGCCCGCCATCGAGGACTTCGCAGAAATCGGCGACGCCATCGATCACCCGGTCCGTACCTATTCCAGCGGCATGCAGATGCGCCTGGCCTTCAGCGTCGCGACTGCGCGCCGGCCAGACATTCTGATCGTCGACGAAGCACTTTCAGTGGGCGATGCGTATTTCCAGCACAAGAGCTTCGATCGCATTCGCAGCTTCCGCAAGGCCGGTACCACGCTGCTGATCGTGTCCCATGACCGGTCGGCGATCCAGTCGATCTGCGATTCGGCGATCCTGCTCGAAGGTGGCCGCATGGCCATGCACGACAGACCCGAAGCCGTGATGGATTACTACAACGCCCTGCTCGCCGAGCGCGAAGGCCAGACACTGCGTCAGGAAAAACTCCCCGGCGGGCAGGTGCAAACCGTGTCCGGCACCGGGGAGGCCGGCATACTCAGCGTGAGTCTGCTCGATGAACACGAACGCTCCATCGACGCTGCCGAAGTCGGTCAGCCGGTGGTTCTGGAGGTGCAGGTCAGGATCCGTCAGGACATCGAACGGTTGGTGCTGGGGTTCATGATCAAGGATCGCCTTGGCCAGGCCATGTACGGCATCAACACCCACCGCCAGAACCAGGCTTTGGAAAACCTGCATGCGGGCGAGCAGGTCACCTACCGTTTCGCCTTCGTGATGGGCCTGGGTAAAGGCAACTATTCCGTGGCCCTGAGCCTCTCGCGGCTGGACTCGCACCTGGATCGCAATTTCGAATGGCGCGATTACGGGCTGGTGTTCCACGTGATCAACAACCGTCAGGAAGATTTCGTCGGCTGCTCCTGGCTGGGAGCCAGCACGTCAATCACCCGGCGCACTTCAGCCCTGGTGGAGCCCGCGCCATGACCCGCCTACTGGTCGAATGCACCCACGTTTTCAGAAACCCGCGAGTCAATTCTGGGATTCAGCGAGTCGTGCGCAACGTCATCAACCAGTTGCCGCCAAGCGCTGGAGGTGTCGAGTGCATGCCGGTCGTGCTGCTCAAGGGCAAGCTCTACCGCGTGACGCGCCTGGCTCCACTGGACTCGCCATTGTCCAATGCCATCGTGACGTTCGGCGAACGCGTGGAGCGACTGGCCCACCGCTTCGGGCAGCTCTATCACCGGCTTGACCGCCGTTGCCGGACCAAGCTGACGCAACGCGCACTGTACGTTGGCTACCGCCTCTCTGCGTTCGCGCTGTTCGGCCTTGCGCTGCGGCTTGTCGAGAGGGTCAACCGCTACCAGCTGCCCCAGCGCTGTGAGCCGTTGCAGCACCGGCCGGGCGATCACCTGGTGTTGCTGGATTCATCCTGGCACTCGGATTTTTTTCAGCATGCCGAACAGCTCAAGCACGAGGGCGTAGGCATCATTGCGGTGATCTACGATCTGATTCCGCTGACCCACCCGCATTTTTATGAAACGCGACTGGTGCAGGTTTTCAGTGAATGGTTTGACTGGATCACCCGCACCGCCGACGGTTACGTGGCGATTTCCGCCACGGTGCGTGATCAGTTGCGCGAAGAGGTGCAGCGGCGCATCGGTCCAAAGCAGGCCGAAAAACGCTGGTTCGACTATTTCCATCTCGGATCGGAACTGGATCTGCGCAGCATCAAGGCCATCGTCGAACCGCGCCTGGAGCGTTTGTTCACGACCCCGGAGCCGGTGTTCCTGATGGTCAGCACCATCGAGCCGCGCAAAAACCACGAATACCTGATGGATGCCTTTGACCGGGCCTGGGCCGCCGGTTCAAGCGCACGATTGTGCATTGTCGGAAGCATCGGCTGGAAGTGCGACGCCCTGCTCACCCGGGTGCGCACTCATCCCGAGTACAACCGGCGTCTGTTCATGTTCAACGACCTGAGCGATACCAGCCTCGAACATGCCTACGCCCATGCCAGTGCACTGGTGTTTCCGTCGTATGTCGAAGGCTTCGGGTTGCCGCTGGTTGAAGCCATGCAACGCGGGTTGCCGGCCATGGGCAGCGACATTGCGGTGTTCCGGGAGATCGGTGGCGAGTTCATGGCCTATTTCGATCTGCAGGATCCACAACGTCTCGCCGACCTTGTAACCGGCTTCGAGCTGAGCGGCCAATTCCCTGCCAATCGCGAAGTGACAGACTGGCAGTGGATTGGCTGGCGTGAGGCGAGTCTGCAACTGGTTGAACGCACTGCAGGCCATGTATTGCAAGCGCCTGCGGTACCGGCGAAGTCGCCGGCGTCGAACCCGACGCCCGAAGTCCACAGACCTGGCGCTGTCGTACGCTTCGGCCGCTAAAGATCCAGCACCAACGGCTGGGCGCTCTGCGCCGGCACCGCGCAGCAGATCAGCACTTGCCCTTCCTCCGGCACTTCCGCCGGAGGCTGTGGATAATTCACCGCGCCGCTGATCAGCCGCGTTTTGCAGGTGCCGCACGAACCTCCTCGGCAACTGAATTCCGGGCGCAGGCCGCGGCTTTCCGCCAGCTCCAGCAAACTACCGCCATCGGGCTGCCAGCGCGCTTCCTTGGCCGAACGCTCGAACAGCACCGGCACCGATGTGGTCGCGGCGGGCAATTGCTCGATCACGATCGCATCCGGATCGGGTTCGCGCTTGAGAGTCGAAGGCCCGAAGGTTTCCGCGTGTATTTGTCCGTCCCGCACATCCAGTTCACGCAAAGTGTCGTAGATGCCCTGGGTAAAACCGCCGGGGCCGCAGAGTACGAAGTCGACCTGATCGAAGTCCTCGTCGGTCAGCAGATTGCGCAATAGATCGCCATCGATGCGGCCACGAATATCGAAATCCTCGCCTTGCACCAGATCGTCCTCCGGCTGGCTGAGCACTCGCAACACCTTCACGGCGTCACCGGCGTCCTCCAGCAACCGGTCCAGCTCCGCGCGAAACGGCTGGTCGGCGAGGCTGCGGGAACTCTGAACAAACAATGTCGGACGAATACGCCGTGTCCGTAGGCCCTGATACACCACCTCACGCAGCATCGACAGCAACGGCGTGATGCCGACCCCGGCGGCGAGCAGCACCAATGGCTTGCGCTCCAGCGCGGCTACGGTGAAATGCCCCTGTGGAGAACGTGCCTCCAGCACATCGCCAACGCGGATCTGTTCGTGAAGGTGCGTCGATACCCGCCCTTCGCGTTTCACGCTGATCCGGAAGAAATCATCCGACGGCGCGCCCGACAGGCTGTAAGTGCGAATATGCACATCGCCATCGAGGTTGAACCGCAGCGGCAGATGCTGCCCGGCCAGAAACACCGGCAGACCGGCGCCATCGTCCGGCTCCAGATAGATCGAGCGGATGTGGCGGCTTTCCTTTTCAATCCGTGTCACGCGCATCGGACGCCAGGCATCGCCCAGCGCTTGCGCCTGCAACCGCGCATCAGCCTGGGCCCAGGTGCCGGTCAACAGGCTGGTGGGCGACATGCCGTCGAAACGCCAGCGCAGAGCCAATGCCGCCGGACGTCGAACCAGTTTCTCCACCTCGAACGTCCACAACCGTTCGGCGCCCTGAAAGGCTTCGATCTGCGGCGCTTCGAGAATGACCTCGGTGCGGCCGCTGAGCTGCAACACGTCGCCTGTGGAAAAGTCGATAAAAAGCAAACCCGCCAAGGGATTGAGCAGCAGATTGCCGAGGGTATTGAAGTGCAGGTTGCCGGCAAAATCCGGGATCGTCAGGCGATTGCCCTCGATCCGCACAAAACCCGGCTGACCGCCACGATGGGAAACATCGACTGAACGCTCACCGTCGACATCAACGTAACTGGCGACAAAGAAGGTGTCGGCGCTTTCGATCAGCGCAATGGCGGCGTCGTCGAGGCTGTCACGGTGCTCGGCCTTCCGGGTCTGCGGATCCGTCAGTGACACCCGCTGAAACTGGCGCAACTGAATGTACTGCGGGCAGTTACCGAACGACTGATCCACCGTCAGCGAAAAACCGTCCGCCCCAAGGCTGCCGATGTGGCCATTGAGCCGATTGCGTCGGCGAGTGTGCAGCTCGATGCCAAGCAGGCCGATCGCGGCACCGGCCTGCAACTGCGCCGGATCATCGGCAGCCGGCAGACTGGCGAACTGCAGTTGCGTCGGCTCGGGAGAGTGGGCGAACCCGGGTTCGCCCTCCAGCATGCTGGCCCAGGGACGACCCTCGGCATCCACCGCGCCGTACAGCATGAAGGGCAATTGCTGAAAGAACTGACGGTGCTGATCCGGCATCCAGGTGCGAATCACCTTACGCCCGAATTCCGCCATGCGCTCGGCAACGCCGACATGGGCCTGCAACTGTTGCTCGCCAGCGTGCCACGGTGAACGTTCCATCTCGGCCTCTCCCCTGCACCGTCGGCGCAGTGTGGATGATCAAAGTCAGGCGGTGGTTTGCAGGCCGGCGACGGTGCGCGGCATGCCGACAAAACCGGGCAACGCCTCGATGCGCGCCAGCCAGGCGCGAACGTTGGCGTAGTCGTCCAGCGCCACATTGCCTTCCGGCGCATGGGCGATGTAACTGTAGGCCGAGACATCGGCGATGGTAGGCTCAGTGCCGGTCAGGTACGGGGTTTTGCCCAGTTCCACATCCATCACCTTGAGAAAGTTGTGCGCACGGGTGATGACTTCTTCGGCGTTGAACTTCGCCCCGAACACCGTGATCAAGCGTGCGGCGGCGGGACCGAAAGCAATCGGCCCGGCAGCCGCCGACAACCAGCGCTGTACGTGCGCGGCGCCGACCGGATCGCTTGGCAGCCAGCGACCGTTGCCGTATTTCTGAGCCAGGTAGACGAGGATCGCATTGGAGTCGGCCAGCACCACGCCGTTGTCATCAATGGCCGGCACTTGCCCGAAGCTGTTGATAGCCAGGTAACCCGGCTGCTTGTGCTCACCTTTCGCAAGGTCGACAAACACCAGCTCGGTCGGCAATTGCAGCAGGGACAACATCAGTTCGACGCGATGGGCGTGGCCGGAACGCGGGAAGTTGTAGAGTTTGATCGCTTGCATGGTCGACTCCGCTGAACGAATGCGCCGTTCAGGATCGACGGCGGCCGTGGCAGCCATCTTCCACCTATCGCGAAAACAACAGAATCACCAGCAAACGCAATCCATTATTTCTTCGGATGAAATAAAGCCGCATTTTTCAGCGCTGGATGTTCACGCAATGCGTTCACCATGAAGTCGACAAAACTGCGGACCCGCGCCGGCGCCTTGCGCCCGCCCTGATACACCACATGGATCGGCAGCGCAGGCAGTTCGAACTCGGCGAGGACGATTTCCAGTTCACCGCAAGCCACCTTGCTGGCCACCTGATAAGACAGCACCCGGGTCAGCCCCAGGCCCAGCGACGCTGCCGTGATCGCAGCCTGATTGGCCGTGACCACCAGACGCGGCTCCGGTTTTACGCCAATGAGTTCACCGTGTTCCATGAATGGCCAACTGCGCTGCTGGCCGATGGCCGACGTCGCGACCACCGGCGCCCCGGCCAAGGCCTGTGGATGAGTTGGCCGGCCATGGATCGCAAAGTACTCCGGCGAGCCGCAAATCACCCGCCGCACCTCGCCGACCCGGATCGCATGCTGATTGCTGTCCGGCAACTCACCGATACGCACCGCGACATCGACACCCTCCTCGACCATGTTCACCACCCGGTCGAGCAACAGGGCATTGATGGAAACGTCCGGGTATTGCGTCAGATAACGCGCCATCACCGGTGTGACGAACTGTTCACCGAATAAAACCGGCGCCGTCACCGTCAACTGCCCACGGGGCTGGGTATGACTGCCGGCAGCGGAGTCCTCCGCTTCCTGCACCTCGGCGAGAATTCTCCGACAGTCTTCCAGGTATCGCAGACCCGCTTCGCTCAAATGCACGCTGCGGGTGGTACGGATCAACAACTGCGTGCCGATCCGCTGCTCCAGCGCCGCCACCGCCCGGGTCACGCTGGCCGCCGACAGCCCCAGGCGCCGCGCGGCAGCGGAGAAGCCCTGCTCCTGGGCGACGATGGCGAAGACCTGCATTTCCTGGAAGCGATCCACTTTTCCACTCCTAAACCGCGGCGTTCATCCGCTGATGCAAGTCCGGTCCAAGCAGAATCACGGATTTTTCCGCGGATTCAAGGCTACGTTCGAAGCCTTTAGTTACCTGGCTTTGAGTGCCGTAAGAAATTCAATTATCAGGCGTAGTTCGCGGATTTTTATGAGGACCGTTGAAGACCAAACGACTCTGCGATGCGACTGATAATGGACGGAAGATCGCCCCGCATCTTCAGTGTTTTGAGGTCGATGTTTTCAGCTGCCATAAGCTCAAGGAACTGTGCCATATCTACGGTGAGGCTTTCGGGCAACTCGAACACCTCGCCGGTCAATAGGCCGGAAAGGCGCAGGACGTCGTTTCGGTGCTTTTTAATGTCCCGACTATCGATCCCACTTTCTCCGTTTTCTTTGCGCTGAGAAAGGTCGAGCCAGGCTTTGGCCTTGAAGGGGATGAGCCGATCAGCGCTGATGTAGGTAAGCTCCTCACTCTGCTGGCGGCCCGCTAGAAGGAAACTGTAGTAGTCCTGATTTAGAAGGATGGCACTCAAGCTCGAAACTGACTCACCTGTAGGGATAAGGGTCAGCGTCGCGTTCTCCTCATGCTCCAAACCTTCAGGTACACGTGAAAAGAGTTCGATCATGACCGGGTACGCTTCGTCTTTCGGGCCCTGGAATCGATAAAAGACAGGGTTAGGACGATCACCGCCTCTCTGCCTGATCTCATACCCGCCCGCTTTGATGAAGTCCCAGAAATGCGCGACGAATTCAGCATCCAGGGCTTCGATCACCAGGACGATGTCCAGGTCCTTGGTGGCCCTGAAGCTTTCACCCGCGTCTTCCATTGCCAGAGCGGAGGCAACGCCACCGATCAGGACGTAGCGATCGCGGTATTCGCGAAAATGCCGACCGAATACGTCTAGACCTCTCACGCTAACCATTCAACTTGCTCCTTGAGTTCATCCAACGCAATCTGAATGCGTTCGTCAGGATTATCTTCCAAGCTCAAAAACAGCGATGCTGCATCAGCTATGTAGCGTCTTTCACTGAGCGACGGATACGCCCAAATCTCCACCCATTCCTTGATCGCATCCACCGACTCGACTACCTCGAACGCATCAAGCGCCAGCATGTCGTCAAACACTTTCTTGGTCATGCCCCATACGGCCTGCTCGGGCTCCGCCAGCATCGTGCACTTCGCCAGAGCAGTTTCTCCTGCGAGACATACACCGGGCGCCATGGGAATAGTGTTGCGAGTGATGCCAACTCTCTTTTTGACGGGTGAGCGCAGGTATTGCTTGGCTTTTCGGAACACCTCAGAAGGAGATCCGCTGAAAGCGTAGGTTCTCCAGTGCAGTTGGCTTTTCACTGGGATAATCACCTCCAGCGAGGTCAGTTGCTCCACTGCTTTCGATAAGGTCACACGGCTGTATCCCAAATCACCCAGCAAAGCGTTGGTCGTGAAGTAGGTTTTGTCGGGGATGCCCGCATAAAGGCACGAGAGAAGCATGGCTTGAGCGGCGGGAAGGAGGGCAATAACCTCGCTTCGCTCTCGACGCTGGCGGAAACTTTCGCGTAGGTCTAGCGCCATCTCCGGTATGAACATCTGGAAGCCGGGCTGGATAAAATTGATCTGATGCGTGATCAGGCTGCGCCTGTCTTGGATCGTCAGAGATCTGCAGACGAAGGTTATTACCTGGTTGGTTGCTTTGCGCACCAACTCGACGTGCTTCTGCAGTTTCACGATGCCTGGGTAATCAACGTCGTCACGGGTGACTAGTAGCATCATGTTAAGCGCTGAGTGATGCCCCATCGGGATGCTCAGTTCGTAGGTTTTGTAGTTATCCCGGATGTTGAAAGGAACTCTAGGGTGCGCCAGCTCAAGTCGCGCAGTCACGCCGAGCACGGACTCGATGTAGGCCTTGGCTTCGTCTTGTAAATTCGGCATGTCCTAGCTTCTTGTTAACCATATTTTCAAACTGTAAACCACAGTGGTTTACACGTCAAAAAAATGGTTAACAGACCAGTATGTACCGGAAGAAAATGGATAATGTGCCATCTATAGGGAATTTGAGGCAGCGCGCATCTCAGCATGCGCGCTGGGTGCACGGCCCCCTACTAGAGGCCGTGGTCACGCATGACAGGTTTTATTGTCGCAATACCGCTTGTTTCGGAAACCCAAATCAACCGCAGTACAACCTCAATCACTCCACCGTCACCGACTTCGCCAGATTGCGCGGCTGATCCACGTCCGTGCCCTTGAGCACAGCAACGTAGTACGACAGCAGTTGCAGCGGAATGGTGTAGAGGATCGGCGACAGGATGTCGTGGATGTGCGGCATCTGTACCACGTGGGTGCCTTCGCCGTTGGTCATCCCGGCTTTTTCGTCGGCGAACACGATCAGTTCGCCGCCACGGGCGCGGACTTCCTGCAGGTTGGACTTGAGCTTCTCCAGCAGCTCGTTGTTTGGTGCGACGGTCACGACTGGCATGTCGTTATCCACAAGCGCCAGCGGGCCGTGTTTCAGTTCACCGGCCGGGTAGGCTTCGGCGTGGATGTATGAGATTTCCTTGAGCTTCAAGGCCCCTTCCATCGCCACCGGGAATTGCGCGCCACGGCCCAGGAACAGCGTGTGGTTCTTCTCGGCGAACAGCTCGGCAATCTTTTCCACGGTGCTGTCCATCGCCAGGGCTTCGCCGAGGCGGGTAGGCAGACGGCGCAATTCTTCGACCAGCTTCGCTTCCACGCCATCGGCCAAGGTGCCACGAACCTGACCCAGGGACAGTGTCAGCAGCAGCAGACCCACCAGTTGCGTGGTGAAGGCTTTGGTCGAGGCCACGCCAATTTCACGACCGGCCTGGGTCAGCAGGGTCAGGTCGGACTCACGGACCAGCGAACTGATGCCGACGTTGCAGATCGCCAGACTGGCGAGGAAGCCCAGTTCCTTGGCGTTGCGCAGGGCGGCCAGGGTGTCGGCGGTTTCGCCGGACTGGGAGATGGTGACGAACAGGGTGTCCGGCTGCACCACCACCTTGCGGTAGCGGAACTCGCTCGCGACTTCGACCTGGCACGGAATCCCGGCCAGCTCTTCGAGCCAGTAACGGGCAACCATGCCGGCGTGGTAGCTGGTGCCGCACGCCACGATCTGCACGTTGCGTACTTTCGCGAACAGCTCGGCGGCTTGCGGGCCGAAGGCTTGTACCAGAACCTGATTCTCGCTCAGACGCCCTTCGAGGGTACGTTGCACCACGACCGGTTGCTCGTGGATTTCCTTGAGCATGTAGTGGCGGTACTCGCCTTTTTCTGCCGCTTCGGCGCCATCGCTGTACTGCACGGTCTGGCGCTCGACCGCCTGGCCGTTCACGTCCCAGATCTGCACGCTGTCACGGCGGATCTCGGCGATATCGCCCTCTTCCAGGTACATGAAGCGGTCAGTCACCTGACGCAGGGCCAATTGATCGGAGGCGAGGAAGTTCTCGCCCAGGCCCAGGCCGATCACCAGCGGGCTGCCGCTACGGGCAGCAACCAGACGGTCCGGCTGCTGCGCATTGATCACCGCCAGACCGTAAGCACCGTGCAGTTCCTTGACGGTGGCCTTGAGGGCAACGGTCAGGTCGTGCAGATCCTTGAGTTTGTGGGTGAGCAGGTGGGCGATGACTTCGGTGTCGGTGTCCGATGTGAACACGTAACCCAACGCCTTGAGTTGTTCGCGCAGCGCCTCGTGGTTTTCAATGATGCCGTTGTGCACCACGGCGATGTCGCCGGAGAAATGCGGGTGGGCGTTACGTTCGTTCGGCGCACCATGGGTTGCCCAGCGCGTGTGGGCAATACCGAGGCGACCGACCAGTGGGTGTTCGGCCAGCGCAGCATCCAGTTCACTGACCTTGCCCACACGACGTGTGCGCTCCAGAGTGCCGTCATTGGTGTAGACCGCAACACCGGCGCTGTCATAGCCCCGGTATTCCAGACGCTTGAGGCCTTCGAGCAGGATGGCGGTGATATTACGTTCAGCAACGGCGCCGACAATTCCACACATGCTTATTTCTCCTGACTGACAGTCGCGCAAATCAAGTTGATACCGCGAGCCTGAATCTGATCCCGTGCCTCTGAAGGCAGGCGATCATCGGTAATTAGGGTATGAACGCTGCTCCATGGCAGCTCCAGGTTGGGAATCTTGCGGCCGATCTTGTCGGCCTCGACCATCACGATCACTTCCCGCGCCACTTCGGCCATCACCCGGCTCAGGCCGAGCAATTCATTGAACGTGGTGGTACCACGCACCAGGTCGATGCCATCGGCACCGATAAACAACTGGTCGAAGTCGTAAGAGCGTAGTACCTGCTCGGCGACCTGGCCCTGAAAGGATTCCGAGTGCGGATCCCAGGTGCCGCCGGTCATCAGCAGCACCGGCTCGTGTTCGAGTTCGCTCAGGGCGTTGGCCACGTGCAGGGAGTTGGTCATCACCACCAGTCCCGGCTGTTGGCCGAGCTCGGGGATCATGGCGGCGGTGGTACTGCCGCTGTCGATGATGATGCGGGCGTGCTCGCGAATGCGTGTGACCGCTGCGCGGGCGATCGCCTGTTTGTATTTGGAAACGTTGAGGCTGGTGTCTGCCACCAGCTCCTGCGGCATGGTGATGGCTCCGCCGTAGCGACGCAGCAGCAAGCCGTGGCTTTCCAGGGCGGCGAGATCCTTGCGAATCGTAACTTCCGAAGTTTCGAAGCGCTTGGCCAGTTCATCCACACTCACCTCGCCCTGCTCATTGAGCAAAGCCAGAATGTTGTGACGGCGCTGAGGTGTATTGCGTTTCGACATGGTTGATTAAGTTTCGATTCGAAAGATAACGGAAGCAATCAAAACCTATCAGCTGCAAATCGTCAAGCAGGCGCCCATAAAAAAGACCGCTGGCGGCGGTCTTATTTTGATTCGAGCGTTGTGGATAACTCAGCTTTTCTTGATCTTCTCCGGCCGCTTCCAGCCATCGATGTTCTTCTGCCGCGCACGGCCAACGGCCAATTGCGCGTTATCCACATTCTGGGTGATGGTCGAACCGGCTGCGGTGGTCGCCCCGGCGGAGATATCCACAGGCGCCACCAGCGAGTTGTTCGAACCGATGAACACGTCCTCACCCAACACGGTTTTCCACTTGTTGGCGCCGTCGTAGTTGCAAGTGATGGTGCCGGCGCCGATGTTGGTGCGCGCACCGATCTCGGCATCGCCCAGGTAAGTCAGGTGCCCGGCCTTGGCGCCTTCACCCATGCGCGCGTTCTTCAACTCGACAAAGTTACCCACATGGGCACGGGCCTCCAGCACAGTGCCCGGACGCAGTCGGGCAAACGGGCCAGCATCGCTGCCTTCGCCCAAAACCGCGCCTTCAATGTGGCTGTTGGCCTTGACCACCACACCTTTGCGCAACGTGCTGTCCTTGATTACGCAGTTCGGGCCGATGACCACGTCGTCCTCGATGACGACCTTGCCTTCGAGTATCACGTTGATGTCGATCAGCACATCGCGACCGACGGTCACTTCGCCACGCACATCAAACCGGGCCGGATCGCGCAGGGTGACACCCTGAGCCATCAAACGGCGACCGGCGCGCAACTGGTAATGACGCTCCAGCTCGGACAGTTGCTTGCGATCGTTGGCGCCCTGCACTTCCATCGGGTCGTGCGGTTGTTCGGTGGCGACGGTCAGACCATCGCTGACTGCCATCTCGATGACGTCGGTCAGGTAATACTCGCCCTGAGCGTTGTTGTTCGACAGGCGACTCATCCAGTCCGCCAGACGGTTGGCCGGCACCGCCAGAATGCCGGTATTGCCTTCGGTGATCGCGCGTTGCGCTTCGCTGGCGTCCTTGTGCTCGACGATCGCGGCGACCTTGCCGTCGGCATCGCGCACGATACGGCCGTAACCGGTAGGGTCGTCCAGTTCGACTGTGAGCAAACCCATCTGCCCGGGAACAACGTGCTTGAGCAAGCGCTGCAGGGTCTCGACTTCAATCAGCGGCACATCGCCGTAGAGAATCAGTACGGTATCGGCGGTGATGAACGGAACAGCCTGGGCAGTGGCGTGGCCGGTGCCCAGTTGCTTGTCCTGCAAAACGAAATTCAGATCGTCAGCGGCCAGACGCTCGCGTACCACATCAGCGCCGTGGCCGATGACCACGTGAATGCGCTGTGGATCTAATTGACGGGCGCTGTGGATAACATGACCAAGCATGGAATCGCCGGCAATCGGGTGCAGCACTTTTGGCAGCGCGGAGCGCATGCGGGTGCCTTGACCGGCCGCGAGGATTACGATTTCAAGAGACATGACTGGCTACCAATCCTGGGTGGTCAGCAACTGCGACCGGGTTTTTGAAAGTCGGAAAAGAAAAAAGGGTAGCCGAGGCTACCCTTTTTTATCAATCGCACAACAAGTGGCTGACGGATTAACCGCCAAACTTCTTGCGGATCTGCTGGACGGTGCGCAGCTGAGCTGCAGCCTCGGCCAGACGTGCGGACGCAGCTCCGTAGTCGAAATCTGCGCTCTTCTCATGCAGAGCAGCTTCGGCAGCCTTGAGAGCTGCTTGAGCCTGAGCTTCATCCAGGTCGGCGGCACGTTGCACGGTATCGGCAAGCACCTTGACCATGTTCGGCTGAACCTCGAGGAAACCACCGGAGATGTAGAACACCTCGGCTTCCCCGCCTTGCTTGATCAGGCGGATCGGACCTGGCTTCAGATTAGTGATCAGCGGCGCGTGGCCCAGAGCGATACCAAGATCACCCAGAGCACCGTGCGCAATCACCATCTCGACCAGGCCGGAAAAGATTTCTCCTTCCGCGCTGACGATGTCGCAATGGACTGTCATAGCCATCTGATTGCCTCAACCTAAATTAGCGCCCGTTGCCAGGCGCCTGGATTACAGTTTCTTGGCTTTCTCGATCGCTTCTTCGATGCCGCCGACCATGTAGAACGCTTGTTCTGGCAGGTGGTCGTAGTCACCGTTGAGGATGCCTTTGAAGCCAGCAATGGTGTCTTTCAGGGAAACGTATTTACCCGAAGCACCGGTGAAGACTTCAGCCACGAAGAACGGCTGCGACAAGAAGCGCTGGATCTTACGAGCACGGTTTACCAACTGCTTGTCGGCTTCCGACAGCTCGTCCATACCCAGGATCGCGATGATGTCCTTCAGCTCTTTGTAACGCTGCAGCACGTACTGAACACCACGAGCGGTCTCGTAGTGATCGTTGCCGATCACGTTCGGGTCCAGCTGACGCGAAGTCGAGTCCAGTGGGTCTACCGCTGGGTAGATACCCAGGGAAGCGATGTCACGGGACAGAACGACGGTGGCGTCCAGGTGAGCAAACGTGGTCGCTGGCGACGGGTCAGTCAAGTCGTCCGCTGGTACGTATACGGCCTGGATCGAAGTAATCGAACCTTGCTTGGTCGAAGTGATGCGCTCTTGCAGCACGCCCATCTCTTCAGCCAGGGTCGGCTGGTAACCTACTGCCGAAGGCATACGGCCCAGCAGTGCGGATACTTCGGTACCGGCCAGGGTATAACGATAGATGTTGTCGACGAACAGCAGAACGTCGTTACCTTCGTCACGGAACTTCTCGGCCATGGTCAGACCGGTCAGCGCTACGCGCAGACGGTTTCCCGGTGGCTCGTTCATCTGACCGTAGACCAGGGCTACCTTGTCGAGAACGTTGGAGTCCTTCATCTCGTGGTAGAAGTCGTTACCCTCACGAGTACGCTCACCCACACCGGCGAACACGGAATAACCGCTGTGCTCGATGGCGATGTTACGGATCAGTTCCATCATGTTTACGGTCTTGCCTACACCGGCACCACCGAACAGACCGACTTTACCGCCCTTGGCGAACGGGCAAACCAGGTCGATAACCTTGATGCCTGTTTCCAGCAGCTCGTTGCCACCAGCTTGTTCAGCGAAGGAAGGAGCGGCGCGGTGGATACCCCAGCGCTCTTCTTCGCCGATCGGGCCAGCTTCGTCGATCGGGTTGCCCAGTACGTCCATGATCCGGCCCAGAGTCGCTTTACCGACCGGTACGGAGATGGCTGCGCCAGTGTTGTTGACGTCCAGACCGCGCTTCAAGCCTTCGGTGGAGCCCATCGCAATGGTACGAACCACGCCGTCGCCCAGCTGCTGCTGAACTTCCAGAGTGGTTTCGGCGCCTTGAACCTTCAAGGCGTCGTAGATGCTCGGTACGCTGTCGCGTGGAAATTCCACGTCGATAACGGCGCCGATGATTTGAACGATACGTCCGCTACTCATAGCTGGATCCTCTGAATATTTGAACCGTTAAACCGCGGCAGCGCCGCCGACGATTTCCGAGATCTCTTGGGTGATCGCAGCCTGACGCGCCTTGTTGTAGATCAGCTGCAAATCGCTGATCAAATCACCGGCGTTGTCGGTAGCGTTCTTCATCGCGATCATCCGCGCAGCCTGTTCAGCCGCGTTGTTCTCGACCACCGCCTGGTACACCTGCGACTCCACGTAACGCACCATCAAGCCGTCAAGCAGCTCTTTGGCGTCTGGTTCGTAGAGGTAGTCCCAGTGGTGCTTGAGTTCTTGATCCGGGGTCGCCACCAGTGGAATCAACTGCTCCACGGTAGGCTGTTGCGTCATGGTGTTGATGAACTTGTTGGACACCACGGACAGGCGGTCAATACGGCCGTCCAGATAGGCATCCAGCATCACCTTGACGCTGCCGATCAGATCATTGATCGACGGCTCTTCACCCAGGTGGCTGATAGCTGCAACGACGTTACCGCCGAAGTTGCGGAAAAAGGCCGCACCCTTGCTACCAACGACACACAGATCGATCTCGACGCCGTTTTCGCGGTTTACCGCCATGTCCTTGACCAGGGCCTTGAACAGGTTGGTGTTCAAGCCGCCGCACAGACCACGGTCACTGCTCACCACGACATAACCGACGCGCTTTACTTCGCGATCGATCATGAACGGGTGGCGGTATTCCGGGTTGGCGTTGGCCAGATGCCCAATTACCTGGCGGATACGCTCCGCATAAGGACGGCTAGCAGCCATGCGCATTTGTGCCTTGCGCATTTTGCTGACCGCCACTTTTTCCATGGCGCTGGTAATTTTTTGCGTGCTTTTGATGCTCGCAATCTTACTGCGAATCTCTTTTGCGCCTGCCATGTAACACCTATCAGGTTAGCAAGCGGGAGCCTTGCGGCTCCCGCTGCGGCTTACCAGGTTTGGGTGGCCTTGAACTTCTCGATACCAGCCTTCAGGCCAGCGTCGATTTCGTCATTGAAGTCACCTTTAACGTTGATCTTGGCCATCAAATCGGCGTGATCGCGGTTGAAGAAAGCGATCAGCGCTTGTTCGAAGCTGCCGATCTTGGTGATTTCGATGTCGGTCAGGAACCCACGCTCAGCGGCATACAGCGACAGCGACATGTCGGCGATCGACATTGGCGCGTATTGCTTCTGCTTCATCAGCTCGGTAACGCGCTGACCATGCTCAAGTTGCTTGCGGGTCGCTTCGTCCAGGTCAGAAGCGAACTGGGCGAATGCCGCCAGTTCACGGTACTGAGCCAGAGCGGTACGGATACCACCGGACAGCTTCTTGATGATCTTGGTCTGAGCGGCACCACCCACACGGGATACCGAAACACCGGCGTTCACTGCAGGACGGATGCCCGAGTTGAACATGGCCGATTCCAGGAAGATCTGACCGTCGGTGATGGAAATCACGTTGGTCGGAACGAACGCGGAAACGTCGCCAGCCTGAGTTTCGATGATCGGCAGTGCGGTCAGGGAACCGGTTTTGCCGGTCACTGCGCCGTTGGTGAACTTCTCTACGTACTCTTCCGAAACGCGGGATGCGCGCTCCAGCAGACGGGAGTGGAGATAGAACACGTCGCCTGGGTAAGCTTCACGGCCTGGTGGACGGCGCAGCAGCAGGGAAATCTGGCGGTAAGCCACTGCTTGCTTGGACAGATCGTCATAAACGATCAGCGCGTCTTCACCGCGGTCGCGGAAGAATTCACCCATGGTGCAACCGGAGTACGGAGCCAGGAATTGCAGTGCTGCAGATTCCGAAGCGCTCGCTGCAACGATGATGGTGTTAGCCAGTGCACCGTTTTCTTCCAGCTTGCGAACCACGTTGGCGATGGTCGATTGCTTCTGACCGATTGCCACGTAGACGCAGAAAATGCCGCTGTCTTTCTGGTTGATGATCGCGTCGATCGCCAGAGCGGTTTTACCGATCTGACGGTCACCGATGATCAGCTCACGCTGGCCACGGCCGACAGGGATCATGGCATCGACAGCCTTGTAGCCAGTCTGTACAGGCTGGTCTACCGACTTACGCCAGATCACGCCCGGAGCAACTTTCTCGACCGCGTCGGTCTCGGTGTTGCCCAGTGGACCTTTGCCGTCAACAGGGTTACCCAGTGCGTCGACAACGCGACCCAGCAGTTCCTTACCAACCGGAACTTCGAGGATGCGGCCGGTGCACTTGGCGCTCATGCCTTCAGCCAGAGTCGTGTATGCGCCCAGTACAACGGCACCTACGGAGTCTTGCTCCAGGTTGAGGGCCATACCGTAGACGCCGCCCGGAAACTCGATCATCTCGCCGTACATGACGTCGGCCAGACCGTGAATCCGCACGATACCGTCAGATACGCTGACGACAGTGCCTTCGTTACGGGCTTGGGAGGTCACATCGAGCTTTTCGATGCGGCCCTTGATAATTTCACTTATTTCGGAAGGATTGAGTTGCTGCATTGCTCTGCTGCCCCTTCAAACTCAAGATTTCAATGCTTCGGCAAGTTTCGCGATTTTGCCGCGAATCGAGCCATCGATAACCAGGTCGCCGGCGCGGATGACGACACCACCTATAAGGGCAGCATCCTCCGCAACTTGCAGGCGCACTTCCCGGTTGAGTCGTGCACTGAGAACCTTGGCGAGTTTGTCTTGCTGTTCTTGGTTCAATGCAAAAGCACTGGTCACTTCAACGTCTACCGATTTCTCTTGTTCGGCCTTGTACAGGTCGAAAAGAGCGGCGATCTCCGGCAGAAGCGGGAGACGGTCGTTTTCGGCAACGACATTGATGAAGTTCTGTGCCTTGGCATCAAACTTGTCGCCGCACACGTCAATGAACGTGGCGGCCTTTTCTGCGCTCGTCAGTCGCGGGGCCTTGAGCACGCGCTGCATGGTGTCATCTTGTGACACCGCTGCAGCCAGGCCGAGCATGGCTGACCAATTGGCCAGTTGCTGGTGGGCCTGAGCGTGCTCGAAGGCCGCCTTAGCGTAAGGTCGGGCCAACGTGGTCAGTTCTGCCATGATCGCCCTCGCTTAGATTTCAGCAGCCAGTTGGTTAACCAGCTCTGCGTGCGCGTTTTGATCGATTGTGGCACCCAGGATCTTCTCGGCGCCGCCGACAGCCAGCAAGCCCACTTGGGCGCGCAGCTTGTCTTTGACACTGTTCAGTTCCTGTTCGATCTCGGCTTGAGCCTGAACCTTCACACGGTCAGCGTCGACACGGGCCTTTTCAACGGCCTCTTCGACAATCTGGTTACCGCGTTTCTTGGCTTGCTCGATGATTTCAGCTGCCTGAGCTTTCGCTTCGCGCAGTTGCTGACCCGCTTTCTCTTGGGCCAACTCCAGGTCGCGAGCTGCACGGCTGGCAGCGTCCAGACCATCAGCGATCTTCTTTTGACGTTCGTGCAGAGCAGCGATGACCGGAGGCCATACATACTTCATGCAGAACAGTACAAAAATCAGGAACGCAACGGACTGGCCAATCAGGGTCGCATTAATGTTCACGCCAACACCTCGCAGTTACGTTGTCCATCACACCAAATCACTCGGAAAATCCGAATGATTAGCCAGCGATTTGACCAACGAACGGGTTCGCAAAGGTGAAGAACAGAGCGATACCAACACCGATCATGGTTACGGCGTCGAGCAGACCGGCAACGATGAACATTTTAACTTGCAGCATTGGAACCATTTCTGGCTGACGCGCTGCGCCTTCCAGGAACTTGCCGCCCAGCAGGCCGAAACCAATTGCGGTACCCAGTGCGCCCAGGCCGATCAACAGTGCAACAGCGATAGCGGTTAGACCAACTACAGTTTCCATCTTTCCTCCCGACTTTTACGTCGTATGGTTTAGGTTTTTTAGATTAAAGCGGTAAAACAAATCGTTTCATGGTGCCCCGTGAGGAGCCCCTTCCCGTTTGACCGGGAAGGACATCAGACTAGTCGAGACTGGTCTTAATGGTTTTCTTCGTGCGCCATCGACAGGTAGACGATGGTCAGCATCATGAAGATGAACGCCTGCAGGGTGATGATCAGGATGTGGAACACAGCCCACGCCCACTGCAGAACAACACCCAGGCCGCTCAGCCAGAGCAGGCCGCTGCCGAACATCACAGCGATCAGGATGAACACCAGCTCGCCGGCATACATGTTGCCGAACAGACGCAGAGCCAGAGAGATCGGTTTGGCGATCAGGGTCACGAATTCCAGCAGGAAGTTCACCGGGATCAGCAGGGCCTGAACGAAGATGTTCTTGCTGCCGAACGGGTGCAGGGTCAGCTCGCCGATGAAGCCGCCGAGGCCCTTGACCTTGATGCTATAGAAAATGATCAGTGCGAAAACCGAGAACGCCATGCCCAGGGTCGCGTTCGGGTCGGTAGTCGACACGGCGCGGAACGGGATGTGGTGGTCGCCGGAGATCAGGATGGCCAGCTGAGGAATCCAGTCGACCGGTACCAGGTCGACGGCGTTCATCAGGAACACCCAGACGAAGATGGTCAGTGCCAGCGGTGCGATCACCGGGCTACGGCCATGGAAGCTGTCTTTCACGCTGCCATCGACGAATTCGACCAGGACTTCAACGAAGTTCTGCAGTGCACCCGGCTGACCGGAAGTCGCCTTCTTGGCCGCCATGCGGAAAAGAAGAACGAAGATCAGACCCAGCGCGACCGACCAGCCGAGAGTATCGACGTGGAAAGCCCAGAAGCCCATTTCCTTGGCTTCTGCTGCGGTGTGGGCAAAGCCCCAGCCGCCGTTGGGTAGCTGACCGAAGGTCAGGTTCTGCAAGTGGTGCTGGATATAGCCCGAAGCGGTTGTTTCTGCCATGGTTGCCTCAAACGCCCTAAGGTCTCGAAAGTCTTGTTCTCATCAGCAGGGGAGCGAACCAGCTGACCGACTGAGTCAGCACGAAGGCGCCGAATACAGCGATCGGCGCCAGTGGCTTCACACCTGCAAACACCAGTGCAAACAGCACTGCCGTCAAAATCAGTTTGCCTGCCTCGCCGGCATAGAAAGACCGGACGATGGACTGGGCTGCTCGGGCGCCGGAAAACCGAAATGCCTTGTGAGCGAAATAAACATTGGGCAGCAAGGCTATCAGGCCTCCGCAAAGTCCCGAGTATCCGGCAACGACTCCGTGCCATTGCCAGAGCGCCAAAGCGGCAATGAGCAAAATGACAAATTGAGCCATTAACACCGGAAAAACCGCCAGGCGATGGAACGGCAGGCGGTTTGGCTTGCGGGTTTCCATCACTATTGCTCTCCAATGGTCGGCTGCCGAAATTCAATAACTTGGCATAATTTGTGCCGACAAAATGCGCGCAGAGTATAGGGGCGGTTCTGCCCCTATTCAACTGTCAGGTAGTGATTTCCGACTGCGCGCTACAAGAGGAATTGTTTCAGCGGATGTGTGCGAGCACACCTTGAAGCTCGTCGAGGGAGTTGTAACCAATCACCAACTGACCCTTTCCCTTCTTGCCGTGGCGGATCTGCACCGCAGAGCCTAGGCGCTCGGCCAGACGTTGCTCGAGACGAGCGATATCCGGGTCGGGTTTGGACGGTTCGACGTGCTCGGGTTTGCCACTCAACCACTGACGAACCAGTGCCTCGGTTTGGCGCACGGTGAGGCCGCGTGCGACAACATGTCGCGCCCCTTCCACCTGCTGATTGTCCGGCAGACCGAGCAATGCACGGGCATGACCCATTTCCAGGTCGCCGTGGGACAACATGGTCTTGATGACTTCCGGCAGCGCAATCAGGCGCAACAGGTTGGCCACGGTGACGCGGGACTTACCCACAGCCTCGGCAACCTGTTGCTGGGTGAGCTGGAATTCCTGCTGCAAGCGCTGCAGGGCCACCGCTTCTTCGATCGGGTTCAGGTCTTCGCGCTGGATGTTCTCGATTAGCGCAATGGCGATCGCGGTTTCATCCGGCACGTCGCGGACCATCGCAGGAATGGTTTCCTGGCCAGCCTGCTGACTGGCGCGCCAGCGACGTTCGCCCGCAATGATTTCATAACGACCACCACCAATCGGGCGAACCACGATCGGCTGCATCACGCCCTGGGCCTTGATCGACTGCGCCAGCTCTTCCAGCGCCTGTGGATCCATGTCCCGGCGTGGTTGATACTTGCCGCGTTGCAGCAGATCCAGTGGCAGGTGCTGCAACTCACGGCTGTCAGCCTGCGCCGCTTGTTCTTCCAGCGCGCTGACAGTCGGACCGCTCAGCAGTGCATCCAGTCCTCGTCCGAGACCTCGTTTCTTGACGGCCATGGGGATTCCTTAAGTTGGCTGGGCAGCGGCGATACGTGAATTTTTGCGCTGACGGCGAACCATCTCGCCCGCCAGGGCCAGATAGGCCAGCGCGCCACGCGATTGCTTGTCGTAGGCCAGCGCCGGCATGCCGTAGCTTGGAGCTTCGGCCAGGCGGATGTTGCGCGGGATGACAGTGTCGTACAGCTGATCACCGAAATGCTCCTTGAGCTGGGCCGAAACGTCGTTCATCAGGCTCAGACGCGGGTCGTACATGGTCCGCAGCAGGCCTTCGACTTTCAGGTTCGGGTTCAGCAGCTCGGCGATGCGCTTGATGTTATCCACAAGGTCGCTTAACCCTTCGAGCGCAAAGTACTCGCACTGCATGGGGATAATGACCCCGTCAGCAGCGACCAGTGCGTTCAGTGTGAGCATCGACAGCGACGGCGGGCAGTCGATCAGGATGTAATCGTAGTTTTCACGGATCGGCGCCAGCGCGCTGCGCAGACGGCTTTCCTTCATCTGCATTTCCAGCAGCACCACTTCGGCCGCCGTCAGGTCGCGGTTGGCCGGCAGCAGTTGATAACCGCCGTGTTCGGAGTAGTGCATGGCCTGGGCCAGATCGCATTCGCCGATCAGCAGGTCGTAGACCGAGTTTTCCAGGCCATGTTTATCCACACCGCTACCCATGGTGGCGTTGCCCTGTGGATCGAGATCGATCAACAGCACCCGGCGCTTGGTCGCGACCAGGGATGCTGCGAGGTTGATGCAGGTGGTGGTCTTGCCCACACCACCCTTCTGGTTCGCTATCGCGAATACCTTAGCCATTCTTGCTTGTGTTCCCAATCATGCCGTGCGGCGCAGTATCAGCAGATGGCGTTGGCCTTGGCAACCGGGTACGGCCAGGGCGTGTTCGCTATCGAGTTTGAAGTCTGCCGGCAATGCTACCAGCTCATCGGCCGGATGGACGCCCTTCATTGCCAGCCAGCGCGTATCGGCGTCGCCGAGGTGGCGAGTCCAGTTGGTGAAGTTCTCCATGCTGCTGAACGCCCGGGAAATGATCCCGTTGAACGGCTGTGCAGGCTGGAACGCTTCGACGCGACTGTGGATAACTTGCAGGTTATCCAGTTTGAGTTCGAGTTTGACCTGGGTCAGGAAGCGGGTTTTCTTGCCGTTGCTGTCCAGGCAGGTCACTTGCGAGTCCGGATACAGGATCGCCAGAGGGATCCCCGGCATGCCGCCGCCGCTGCCGACATCCAGCCAACGACCGTTTTCGATGAACGACATCACGCTGAGGCTATCGAGCAGGTGACGGGAAACCATTTCATCCGGATCGCGAACGGCGGTCAGGTTGTAGGCCTGGTTCCATTTGATCAACAGGGCCAGATAACCCAGCAGCAACTCGTGCTGGGTTTCAGTGAGATTGACACCGAGCTCGCGGGCTCCTGTGGATAACTCTTCGGCGTGTTGCGAAGTGACCTTAGAACTCAAGCGCTTTGCTCCAACTGACGGCCCGCGCCGCGTTTTTTCAAATGAATCATCAACAGCGAAATCGCTGCCGGGGTCACACCCGGGATCCGCGAAGCCTGGCCAAGCGTCTCGGGACGAGTCGCGCCAAGCTTGCTCTGGATCTCCTTGGATAGACCGGAAATGTTGGTGTAATCGATATCCACAGGCAGTTTCGTGTCTTCGCTTGCACGCAGACGGGCGATTTCATCCTGTTGACGGTCGATGTAACCGGCGTATTTGGTCTTGATTTCGACCTGTTCGGCGACCTGTGGATCTTCGGCGCCCTGCCCGGTCACTTCGACCAGACCAGCGTAGTCGATTTCCGGACGGCTCAAGAGATTGAGCAAGTTGTATTCGTGAGTCAGCGGCGTGCCGAATTTCTCGGCAATCGCATCGCCCTGCGGAGTGCCCGGGCGAACCCAGGTGCTTTTCAGGCGTTGCTCTTCGAGCTCGATGCTTTCGCGTTTCTTGCAGAACGCCGCCCAGCGCGCGTCATCGACCAGACCCAGTTCGCGACCTTTTTCGGTCAGACGCAGGTCCGCGTTGTCCTCACGCAGGATCAGGCGGTACTCGGCACGGGAAGTGAACATGCGGTACGGCTCTTGGGTACCTAGGGTGATCAGGTCGTCGACCAGTACCCCGATGTACGCTTCATCGCGACGCGGGCACCAGGCTTCTTTGCCCTTCGCGCGCAGTGCGGCGTTCGCGCCAGCCAGCAAACCCTGGGCGCCGGCTTCTTCGTAACCGGTGGTGCCGTTGATCTGGCCAGCGAAGAACAGACCGCCGATCACTTTGGTTTCCAGGCTGTACTTCAGGTCGCGCGGATCGAAGTAGTCGTACTCGATCGCATAACCCGGACGCACGATGTGCGCGTTTTCCATGCCGCGGATCGATTGCACGATCTGCAATTGCACGTCGAACGGCAGGCTTGTGGATATCCCGTTCGGATACAGCTCATGGGTGGTCAGGCCTTCCGGCTCGATGAACACCTGATGGCTTTCCTTGTCGGCAAAGCGGTGGATCTTGTCTTCGATCGACGGGCAATAACGCGGGCCGATGCCTTCGATCTCGCCGGCAGCGGAATACATCGGCGAACGATCGAGGTTCGCGGCAATGATTTCGTGGGTACGGGCGTTGGTGTGGGTAATCCAGCAACTGACTTGCCGTGGATGTTGTTCCTTGTTGCCCATGAACGACATCACGGGAATCGGCGTATCGCCTGGCTGCTCGGTCATCACCGAGAAATCCACAGACTTGCCGTCGATACGCGGTGGTGTACCGGTTTTCAGGCGCCCGACACGCAGCGGCAGTTCACGCAGACGATGCGCCAGGGCGATCGATGGTGGATCACCGGCGCGACCACCGGAAAAATTCTGCAAACCGATGTGGATAAGTCCGCCCAGGAACGTACCGGTGGTCAACACCACGGAATCGGCGAAGAAGCGCAGACCCATTTGGGTGACAACACCGCGTACTTGTTCCTGCTCGACGATCAGGTCGTCAGCAGCTTGTTGAAATATCCACAGGTTCGGCTGGTTTTCCAGAATTTCGCGGACAGCGGCCTTGTACAAAATCCGGTCGGCTTGCGCACGGGTCGCCCTTACGGCCGGGCCTTTGCGGCTGTTCAACACGCGAAACTGGATACCACCCAGATCGGTGGCCATGGCCATCGCGCCGCCGAGGGCGTCGATTTCCTTGACCAGATGGCTTTTGCCAATGCCGCCGATGGCCGGGTTGCAACTCATGGCACCGAGGGTTTCCACGTTATGCGTCAGCAGAAGGGTTTTTGCGCCCATGCGTGCTGAGGCCAGTGCTGCCTCGGTACCGGCATGACCGCCGCCGATGACGATCACTTCAAAACGGGAAGGGAAATCCACCACGCACCTCGTGCCTGCTTAAGTAGGTAATTCAGGAATAGTTTGAGATCAGGTTTCTGGACCTGGTCGGCAAGTATAGGGACTTCGCCCTTCCTAAAGAACCCTTTGCACAAAATTTAACCAGCTGTGGAGAACTCGCGGTTAAAAGAATAAAAAAGAGAGAAATTTATAAAACCTTTGTTTTAAAGCTTATTCTTACTGCCCATGATTTCTGTGGATAGATTTCTACAGGCCTTTATTTTCAATGTGTACAGAGATTCAAAACCCTGTGGCCATATCGCCATGAGGCCCTTGGATAACCGGTGTAAGCCTGTGGATTAATGAGGTGGTTATCCACAGTGGCAGTTATGTTCAGTTTTCACGCCCTGTTATCAACTGCCCTTAGCGGCAGTTATTCACAGGGCTTAATCCACAGAAATCGGATGAATGAAGGAATCGCGGACACGGAAAATCCGCTCAGGAACAGAAATCTGTTCGGCAATGGAGGAAGGAAATACGAGGAAGGAGGACAGACAGGTCGCGAACGGACCTGTCTGTGGACAACGGAAGGATTATTTACCGATGCAGAAGCTGGAAAAGATCCGTCCCAGCAGATCATCGGAGCTGAAGGCGCCGGTGATTTCCCCGAGAGACTGCTGGGCCTGACGCAGGTCTTCGGCCAACAGCTCACCAGCACCCGCCAAGGTCAGTTGGGCACGTCCATGTTCCAGGGCATCACTGGCATGACGCAGGGCTTCGAGGTGTCGGCGGCGTGCGCTGAAGCTGCTTTCCGATGTTTGTTCATAGCCCATGCAGGCCTTGAGGTGATCACGCAGCAGATCCAGACCTTCACCGGCGGATTTGGCGCTCAGACTGATCGTCACGTGGCCATCGTCACTGACTTCCAGGGCAATGGGTTCACCGGTGAGATCAGCCTTGTTACGAATCAGGGTGACCTTCGCCGGATCTGGCCGTGTTTCAAGGAATTCCGGCCAGAGGGCGAACGGATTGGCGGCCTCTGGTGCAGTGGCATCGACGACCAGCAGCACTCGGTCAGCTTCGCCAATGGCTTTCAAAGCTCGCTCAACGCCGATCTTTTCCACATGGTCATCGGTATCGCGCAGACCAGCGGTATCCACAACATGCAGCGGCATGCCATCGATGTGGATATGTTCGCGCAGGATGTCCCGGGTGGTGCCGGCAATTTCGGTCACGATGGCGGCTTCACGACCGGCCAATGCGTTTAGCAGGCTGGATTTGCCGGCATTCGGACGACCGGCAATCACCACGGTCATGCCGTCACGCAGCAATGCGCCTTGCCCGGCTTCGCGCATTACGGTGGATAACTCGTTACGAACCTTGTCGAGCATGCTCAGGACGTGGCCGTCGGCGAGGAAGTCGATTTCTTCTTCCGGGAAGTCGATAGCCGCTTCGACATAGATCCTCAGGCCGATCAGCTGTTCGGTGAGGTTATGCACACGCTGGGAGAACGCCCCCTGCAGAGAGCGCAAGGCATTGCGTGCGGCCTGTGCAGAACTGGCTTCGATCAGGTCGGCAATGGCCTCTGCCTGCGCCAGGTCGAGTTTGTCATTGAGGAAGGCGCGTTCGCTAAATTCGCCGGGACGGGCCAGACGGCAGCCTAGTTCCAGACAACGCTTGAGCAACATGTCGAGGACGATAGGGCCGCCGTGTCCCTGCAATTCCAGTACGTCTTCGCCGGTGAACGAGTTCGGCCCGGGGAAATACAGCGCCAGGCCTTCATCCAGAACCTGTTGATCGTCACTGAGGAACGGGCCGTAGTGGGCAAACCGTGGTTTCAGTTCACGGCCGTTGATGGCTTTGGCCGCAACGCTGGCCAGCGGCCCGGAAATTCGAACGATGCCCACGCCGCCACGGCCCTGGGCGGTGGCGACAGCTGCGATGGTTTCACGAGGTGCGCTCATAAACCGGTATCCAGACAAAAATGGCAGATAGCAAAACGCCCCACTAGGGGGCGTTTTGAGTGGTGTTATCCACAGAGTAAGTTACGCCTCGGCTTTTTTCGTCGCCGCTTCGATCTTACGCGTGATGTACCACTGTTGGGCAATCGACAGGCAGTTGTTCACAACCCAGTACAGCACCAGACCCGCCGGGAACCACAGGAAGAAGAAGGTGAAGATGATTGGCATCATTTTCATCACCTTGGCCTGCATCGGATCCGGAGGTGTAGGGTTCAGACGCTGCTGGATGAACATGGTCGCGCCCATGATGATCGGCAGGATGAAGAACGGATCCTTGATCGACAGGTCAGTAATCCACAGCATGAAAGGCGCCTGGCGCATTTCAACGCTTTCCAGCAGAACCCAGTACAGGGAAAGGAAAACCGGCATCTGCACCAGGATCGGCAAGCAGCCACCCAGCGGATTGATCTTCTCTTTCTTGTACAGCTCCATCATGGCTTGCGACATTTTCTGCCGGTCATCGCCATGTTGCTCTTTCAGTGCAGCCAGTTTCGGAGCCACGGCGCGCATGCGGGCCATCGACTTGTAGCTGGCGGCCGACAGAGGGAAGAAGATCCCTTTGATCAGCATGGTCAGGAAGATGATCGACCAGCCCCAGTTGCCGACGATGCTGTGGATATGTTGCAGCAGCCAGAAGATTGGCTGGGCAATGAACCACAGAATGCCGTAGTCGACAGTCAGTTCCAGACCTGGGGACAACTCTTTCAGCACAGCCTGGCTCTTCGGACCGGCGTAAAGAACAGCGCTGGTCTCGACTTTCGCACCCGGTGCAGCGGTCAACGAAGGACCGGTGTAACCGATGATGTAGTTGCCTTTGCTGTCTTTACGGGTCTGGACGATGTTGTTTTCGCCCTTCGGAGCAACCCATGCAGTCACGAAGTAGTGTTGCAGCCAGGCTACCCAGCCACCGGTGACGGTTTCCTTGAGCTGACCTTTGTCCATGTCCTTCATGGACACTTTCTTGTACGGCTCGGAACTTGTCCACAGGGCGGCGCCCAGGTAAGTCGCGGTACCGGTAGCAGTGGTCGACGAAGGATCGGCGCTTGCATCGCGTTTCAGCTGGGCAAACATCGAACCGGACCAGGGCTGAGCACTCTGGTTGTCGATCAGATAAGTGACGGTTACGTCATACAGGCCACGTTTCAGAGTGAAACGCTTGATGTAATTGACGCCGTCCTTGCTGAACTTCAGGTCGACGACCAGTTGGTCCTGACCGTCAGCCAGTTGATAAGTCTTCTTCTCCGAGGAGTAGATCGGACGACCGGCCGGGTTTGCATCCGGACCATTGGTGCCAATCAGACCGCTCTGTGCCAGATAAGTACGTTCGCCACCGTTGTCGAACAGCTGGAACGGAACGTCCGGACGATCCTGACGACGTGGATACAGCGGCAAGGTCAGCTGGGCAACATCGCCACCTTGTGGATCGATCGCGAGATCGAGCACGTCGGTTTTGATCTGGATCAGATCCTTGCTGACGGCGACCGGTGTTTCGGCAGGTGCGCTGGTATCGCTTGCGGCGCGCGGAATATCGTCACTGGCAGCAGCATTATTGCCAGTGGCGGTGTCCGGTAAACCGGATGTAGTCGTACTGGAAGCAACATTCTGAGTCGGCAGGGCAGCCTGGCCATAGTCCTGGTTCCATTTAAGGACCATGACGTAGGACACGATTGCCAGGGCGACGATCAGGATCGTGCGTTTGATATCCATGATTACTCGGCCATCGAAGAAGAACGGGAGGTAGGGATAGGTGGAACCGGGTCATAACCACCGGGATTCCACGGATGACAGCGACCTAAACGACGAAAGGTCAGCCAGCCACCGCGCAGAAGGCCATGATTTTCGATGGCTTCATACGCGTAGCAAGAACAACTGGGGTAGAAACGACAGTGACTGGCCATCAGGGGACTAATGGCGTAGCGATAAAACTGGATCGGAACGAGTGCCAGTTTACGCATCTGGACTGTCTACCCCTACAGTTTCGGTTTTGACTGCTGGTACTGGCTTGTTGCGCGCCAGACGTTTCCAGAGTTTGCCGAAATGCTGAATCAATTCGGGGTTTTCTACGTCACCCAAACCTTTGCGCGCGACGATAACGATGTCCCAGCCGACCAGTGAATCCTGGTGCAGGCGAAACGATTCGCGCATAAGACGTTTGAGGCGATTGCGCTCGACGGAGAGCTTGACGCTCTTTTTCCCGATAACCAGCCCGAGACGGGGGTGATCGAGATCGTTATTGCGCGCAAGGAGCAGGAGATTTTTCCCCGGAACCTTGCCGGTAGGGGAGTCAAAGACTGCCTTGAAATGCCGGGGAGTAAGCAGACGCTTTTCCCGACTGAAGTCCTGACTCACCTCCAGTGCCGGATTATCAAACTGCCAGACGTGCGCGGCCTTTGGCGCGACGACGCGACAGTACGGCACGACCGTTCTTGGTAGCCATGCGAGCACGGAAACCGTGGGTACGAGCGCGTTTGATAGTGCTTGGTTGGAAAGTACGTTTCATGTCGTGTTACCTGGTTCGTCCACAACGGGCCGGAATGGCCCCCGTTTTTAGAGACCGGGGATTCTAGAGAAAGCAAGCCAATAGGTCAATTTCCAACCAACGTTTCCTTATAAATAGATCTTCGGAGCTGTCGGGATCTGATTTACCCGGTTTGCCAAAGATAAAAATAAAGAAGGGAATTATTTAAAGCTTTTCTGTAAAGTTTGTAAAAGCTAGGCACACCGTTCTCTGTGGATAACTGGCTCAAGGCCTTGTTTCAAGCGATGTACAGAGAATGACAACTACAGTGGAAAACCGTGTTCAGCCTGTGCTGCGCTGTCGGATAACCTGTGTGTGGAACAGGTGGTTATCCACAGGCTGGTTATCCACCGACTTTCGCCCCCAGTTGTCCAGTGTGCTCAGATAGGGTTATCCACAGAGCTTATGCACACACCGTCGGTCGACTTTTTCGCGTTTAACGCATTGATAAATCATGTCCACCGGGCAACCTGCATGTGGATAAGTGGACGACTGGCCGCTACAATGGCCGCTTGTTTTTGCCTCACCGGCTTTCAACTTAGGGGATATCCGTGTCAGTGGAACTTTGGCAGCAGTGCGTGGAGCTTTTGCGCGAAGAGCTGCCTGCCCAACAATTCAACACCTGGATCCGTCCACTACAGGTCGAAGCCGAAGGCGACGAGTTGCGCGTCTATGCACCGAACCGTTTTGTTCTGGACTGGGTCAACGAAAAGTACCTGGGGCGCGTCCTTGAACTGCTGGATGAGCATGGCAACGGTCTGGCACCGTCGCTTTCCTTATTAATAGGCAGCAAACGCAGTTCGGCGCCGCGTGCCGCACCGAATGCGCCATTGGCTGCTGCACAAGTGTCCCAGGCTCAGGCCAACGCTGCGCCGGCCAGCTCGCCAGCGCCTGCTCCAACGCCTGCACCGACCAAACGTTCGACGCAGAAAACCGAAGAAATCAGTGAAGAGCCGTCCCGCGACAGCTTCGATCCGATGGCCGGTGCCGCGTCGCAACAGGCCCCGGTGCGCGCCGAACAGCGCACCGTGCAGGTCGAGGGCGCGCTCAAGCACACCAGCTACCTCAACCGCACCTTCACCTTCGAAAACTTCGTCGAAGGTAAATCCAACCAGCTCGCCCGTGCGGCGGCCTGGCAGGTGGCAGACAACCCGAAGCACGGCTACAACCCGCTCTTCCTTTATGGCGGCGTGGGTCTGGGTAAGACGCACTTGATGCACGCGGTGGGTAACCATCTATTAAAGAAGAACCCGAATGCCAAGGTTGTGTACCTGCATTCCGAGCGTTTCGTGGCCGATATGGTCAAGGCGCTGCAACTGAACGCGATCAACGAGTTCAAGCGCTTCTACCGTTCGGTGGACGCTCTGCTGATCGACGACATTCAGTTCTTCGCCCGCAAGGAACGTTCCCAGGAAGAGTTTTTCCACACCTTCAACGCCCTGCTTGAAGGTGGCCAGCAGGTCATTCTCACCAGTGACCGCTACCCGAAAGAAATCGAAGGCCTTGAAGAGCGCCTCAAATCCCGCTTCGGCTGGGGCCTGACGGTTGCCGTCGAGCCGCCGGAGCTGGAAACCCGCGTCGCCATCTTGATGAAGAAGGCCGACCAGGCCAAAGTCGAGTTGCCACACGATGCGGCGTTCTTCATTGCCCAGCGTATTCGCTCCAACGTCCGTGAGCTGGAAGGCGCGCTGAAACGTGTGATCGCCCACTCGCACTTCATGGGCCGCGACATCACCATCGAGTTGATTCGCGAATCCCTGAAAGACCTGTTGGCGTTGCAGGACAAACTGGTCTCTGTGGATAACATTCAGCGCACCGTCGCCGAGTACTACAAGATCAAGATCTCCGACTTGCTGTCCAAACGCCGTTCGCGTTCGGTTGCTCGTCCGCGTCAGGTGGCCATGGCATTGTCCAAGGAACTGACCAACCACAGCCTGCCGGAAATCGGCGATGTGTTTGGCGGCCGCGACCACACGACCGTGTTGCACGCCTGCCGCAAGATCAACGAACTTAAGGAATCCGACGCGGACATCCGCGAGGACTACAAGAACCTGCTGCGTACACTGACCACTTGATGAACACCAGCGCAGCTTATTAAGGCAAGGGACTAGACCATGCATTTCACCATTCAACGCGAAGCCCTGTTGAAACCCCTGCAACTGGTCGCAGGCGTCGTCGAGCGCCGACAGACCTTGCCGGTACTGTCCAACGTGCTGCTGGTTGTCGATGGCCAGCAACTGTCGCTGACCGGTACCGACCTGGAAGTCGAGCTGGTCGGTCGTGTGCAACTCGAGGATCCGGCTGAAACAGGTTCCATCACCGTGCCGGCGCGCAAGCTGATGGACATCTGCAAGAGCCTGCCGAACGATGCGCTGATCGACATCAAGGTCGACGAGCAGAAGTTGGTGGTGAAAGCCGGCCGTAGCCGTTTCACCCTGTCGACCCTGCCGGCCAACGATTTCCCGACTGTGGAAGAAGGCCCGGGTTCGCTGACCACCAGCCTGGAACAGAGCAAGCTGCGTCGCCTGATCGAACGCACCAGTTTCGCCATGGCCCAACAGGACGTGCGTTACTACCTCAACGGCATGCTGCTGGAAGTCTCGACCGGCGTGATCCGCGCCGTGGCTACCGACGGTCACCGTCTGGCCATGTGCTCGATGCAAGCCGACATCGGTCAGCAGGAACGCCATCAGGTGATCGTGCCGCGTAAAGGCATTCTCGAACTGGCACGTCTGCTCACCGAGCCGGACGGTAACGTCAGCATCGTTCTGGGCCAGCACCACATCCGTGCGACCACTGGCGAATTCACCTTCACCTCGAAACTGGTCGACGGCAAATTCCCGGATTACGAGCGCGTTCTGCCGAAGGGCGGCGACAAGCTGGTACTGGGCGATCGTCAGGCGCTGCGCGAAGCGTTCAGCCGTACCGCGATTCTGTCCAACGAGAAATACCGCGGCATCCGTCTGCAACTGGCCAGCGGTCAGTTGAAGATCCAGGCCAACAACCCGGAGCAGGAAGAAGCGGAAGAAGAAGTAGGTGTGGAATACAACGGCGGCTCCCTGGAAATCGGCTTCAACGTCAGCTATCTGCTGGACGTGCTGGGCGTGATGACCACCGAGCAGGTTCGTCTGATCCTGTCCGACTCCAACAGCAGTGCGCTGGTGCAAGAGTCCGACAACGACGATTCGGCTTACGTTGTCATGCCGATGCGTCTGTAATCAGCTGACTCTAGATGTCGCTAAGTCGCGTCTCGGTCACCGCGGTGCGCAATCTGCACCCGGTGACCTTCTCCCCCTCCCCCCGAATCAACATTCTTTACGGCGCCAACGGCAGCGGCAAAACCAGTGTTCTGGAAGCCATTCACCTGCTGGGGCTTGCCCGTTCGTTTCGTAGCACGCGGCTGTTGCCGGTCATTCAGTATGAGCAGCTTGCCTGCACCGTATTCGGTCAGGTCGAGCTCGCCGAGGGTGGCCACAGCGCACTGGGGATATCCCGCGATCGTCAGGGCGAGTTCCAGATCCGCATTGACGGTCAGAACGCTCGTAGCGCTGCGCAACTGGCGGAAACCCTGCCGCTGCAGTTGATCAACCCCGACAGCTTTCGCCTGCTGGAAGGCGCGCCGAAGATTCGTCGGCAGTTCCTCGACTGGGGTGTGTTCCACGTCGAGCCTCGGTTCATGGCCACCTGGCAGCGTTTGCAGAAGGCCTTGCGCCAGAGAAACTCCTGGCTGCGGCATGGTACACTTGACGCCGTTTCGCAAGCGGTTTGGGACAGGGAACTGTGCCAGGCCAGCGCTGAAATAGATGAATACCGCCGCGCTTACATCAAAGCCTTGAAACCAGTCTTTGAACAAACCTTGAGCGAACTGGTTGAGCTCGAAGGTTTGACGCTCAGCTATTACCGAGGCTGGGACAAGGACCGGGAATTGAGCGCTGTACTCGCTGGATCCGTGCAACGGGACCAGCAAATGGGTCATACCCAGGCTGGGCCACAACGGGCTGACTTGCGTCTTAGATTGGGCGCACACAACGCCGCGGACATCTTGTCCCGGGGTCAGCAGAAGTTGGTGGTCTGTGCATTGCGGATTGCCCAGGGGCATCTGGTGAGCCAGGCCCGACGCGGCCAGTGTATTTATCTGGTGGATGACTTGCCGTCCGAACTGGACGAGAGCCACCGTCGCGCGCTGTGCCGCTTGCTGGAAGACTTACGCTGCCAGGTTTTTATCACCTGTGTAGATCACGAATTATTGAGGGAAGGCTGGCAGACGGAAACGCCAGTCGCTCTGTTCCACGTGGAACAGGGCCGTATCACCCAGACCCACGACCATCGGGAGTGAAGGCATTGAGCGAAGAAAATACGTACGACTCATCGAGCATTAAAGTGCTGAAAGGCCTGGATGCCGTGCGCAAACGTCCCGGTATGTACATTGGTGACACCGACGATGGCAGCGGTCTGCACCACATGGTGTTCGAGGTGGTCGACAACTCGATCGACGAAGCCCTCGCCGGCCACTGCGACGACATCAGCATCATCATTCACCCGGATGAGTCCATCACCGTTAAAGACAACGGCCGTGGCATCCCGGTAGACGTGCACAAAGAGGAAGGCGTTTCCGCCGCCGAGGTCATCATGACCGTCCTCCACGCTGGCGGTAAGTTCGACGACAACTCTTACAAGGTATCCGGCGGTCTGCACGGTGTAGGTGTTTCGGTTGTGAACGCGCTTTCCGAAGAGCTGGTCCTGACCGTTCGCCGCAGCGGCAAGATCTGGGAACAGACCTACGTCCACGGCGTGCCTCAGGCACCGATGGCGATCGTTGGCGACAGCGAAACCACCGGTACCCAGATTCACTTCAAGGCTTCCAGCGAAACCTTCAAGAACATTCACTTCAGCTGGGACATCCTGGCCAAGCGCATTCGTGAACTGTCCTTCCTCAACTCCGGTGTCGGCATCGTCCTCAAGGATGAGCGCAGCGGCAAGGAAGAGCTGTTCAAGTACGAAGGCGGCCTGCGTGCGTTCGTTGAATACCTGAACACCAACAAGACTGCGGTCAACCAGGTGTTCCACTTCAACATCCAGCGTGAAGACGGCATCGGCGTGGAAATCGCCCTGCAGTGGAACGACAGCTTCAACGAGAACCTGTTGTGCTTCACCAACAACATTCCGCAGCGCGACGGCGGCACCCACCTGGTGGGCTTCCGTTCTGCACTGACGCGTAACCTGAACAACTACATCGAGCAGGAAGGTCTGGCGAAGAAGCACAAAGTCGCCACCACCGGTGACGATGCCCGTGAAGGCCTGACCGCGATCATCTCGGTCAAGGTGCCGGATCCGAAGTTCAGCTCCCAGACCAAAGACAAGCTGGTGTCTTCCGAAGTGAAGACCGCGGTCGAACAGGAAATGGGCAAGTACTTCTCCGACTTCCTGCTGGAAAACCCGAACGAAGCCAAACTGGTTGTCGGCAAGATGATCGACGCTGCCCGTGCCCGTGAAGCGGCGCGCAAGGCCCGTGAGATGACCCGCCGCAAAGGCGCGCTGGACATCGCCGGCCTGCCAGGCAAGCTCGCTGACTGCCAGGAAAAAGACCCGGCGCTATCCGAACTGTACCTCGTGGAAGGTGACTCCGCGGGCGGCTCTGCCAAGCAGGGACGTAACCGCAAGACCCAGGCCATCCTGCCGCTGAAGGGCAAGATCCTCAACGTCGAGAAAGCCCGTTTCGACAAGATGATCTCGTCCCAGGAAGTGGGCACCCTGATCACCGCGCTGGGCTGCGGTATCGGTCGCGAAGAGTACAACATCGACAAGCTGCGCTATCACAACATCATCATCATGACCGATGCTGACGTCGACGGTTCGCACATCCGTACCCTGCTGCTGACCTTCTTCTTCCGTCAGTTGCCTGAACTGATCGAGCGCGGCTACATCTACATTGCCCAGCCGCCGCTGTACAAGGTCAAGAAAGGCAAGCAAGAGCAATACATCAAAGACGACGACGCCATGGAAGAGTACATGACGCAGTCGGCCCTGGAAGATGCGAGCCTGCACCTGAACGAAGACGCCCCGGGCATTTCCGGCGAAGCGCTGGAACGTCTGGTGAATGACTTCCGCATGGTGATGAAGACCCTCAAGCGTCTGTCCCGCCTTTACCCGCAGGAGCTGACCGAGCACTTCATCTACCTGCCGGCCGTGAGCCTGGAAATGCTCGGCGACCACGCCAAGATGCAAGACTGGCTGGCCCAGTACGAAGTCCGTCTGCGCACCGTCGAGAAATCGGGCCTGGTCTACAAGGCCAGCCTGCGTGAAGACCGTGAACGTGGTGTGTGGCTGCCAGAGGTCGAGCTGATCTCCCACGGCCTGTCGAACTACGTCACCTTCAACCGCGACTTCTTCGGCAGCAACGATTACAAAACTGTCGTCACCCTCGGCGCTCAACTGAGCACCCTGCTCGACGACGGCGCGTACATCCAGCGTGGCGAGCGCAAGAAAGCGGTTACCGAGTTCAAGGAAGCCCTGGACTGGTTGATGGCCGAAAGCACCAAGCGCCACACCATTCAGCGATACAAAGGTCTGGGCGAAATGAACCCGGATCAACTGTGGGAAACCACCATGGACCCAAGCGTGCGCCGCATGCTGAAAGTCACCATCGAAGACGCCATCGGCGCAGACCAGATCTTCAACACCCTGATGGGTGATGCGGTCGAACCTCGCCGTGACTTCATCGAGAGCAATGCTCTGGCGGTTTCCAACCTGGATTTCTGATCCCGGTCGGCACCAACGAAAAGGCCAACGCACAAGCGTTGGCCTTTTTTATTGCCCGCGATTCACTCCCCTGCCGCCACACTCTCCAACCGATATCCATACCCATAAATCGTCAGCAACTGCCAACCCCGATCCGCCGTCAGCCCGAGCTTGTTGCGCAGGCGATAGATATGGGTGTCCAGCGGTCGAGACGTGGACATTTCTTCGTGGGGCCAGAATCGTTCGTACAGATAGTCCCGTGACAGCGGTCGCCCAAGGTTGCTGAACAGGCAATGAGCGAGACGATATTCGCGCTCGGTCATGACAATCGGTTTTCCGTCGCGGGTGACGGTCAGTTCGGCGTCGTCGAACACCAGGTCGTTGAAACGCAGGACTTCGGCCGGGGCGCTGCGTTGCAGGCTGTGCCGACGCAGTACCGCTGCAACCCGCGCCTTCAGTTCATTGGGTCGAAACGGTTTGCTGACGTAATCGTCGGCCCCGGCATTCAGGGCCTGGACGATGTCGCTTTCACCATCGCGGCTGGTGAGCATGATGGCGGCCGGCGGGGCTTCCATGTGTTCGCGGGTCCAGCGCAGCAGCGCCAGGCCGGTGAGGTCGGGCAATTGCCAGTCGAGGATCAGCAGGTCGAAGGTTTCCCGGCGCAACTGTCGCAGCAGGTCTTCACCGCTTTCGAAGCTGTGCAGTGACCAGGGCTGTCCTCCGGCTTCGGCCATTTGTTGCAGGGTCTGCTCGACCCGGCGCAGTTCGGCGGGTTCATCGTCCAGTATCGCAACGCGCATACGCGGTGGTTCCTTGTCGCTCGGGCAATGGGTGCCGACCGGATCGGCTCACTCCATGCAGTGAAAGTAAGCGGCACGCCGTGGGGTGAGCCGCTATGATTCTTCGGGTCTACGTCCTCAGACCGGCCGCCTATGAAACCATTCAACCCGCCCTGCCCTGTTTCCCATGAATAACCAGCGCCGACACGAAAGCCGCGTACCCAGCCAGGTTCAGCGATTGTTCCGGCAACTGGTGCGCGAGTGGGTGTGGATAAGTCTAGTGCTGTTGCCGCTGACTGCACTGCTTTCCTGGCGTGCGCAGATCAATTTGCATGACCCGGCCCCGTTGATGGGCGCGGGACTCTCGGTAGCCATGATCGCGTGCGTACTTGGGTTGCTGCTGTGGCGCCCGCGTCTGGCGCTCTGGCTGACATTGGGCGGAATTGCCTGCGTGCTGTTGACCAGTGCAGGCCTGGCTGAAATGCGGCGTTGGTGGTCGCCGACGCCTGCGGCGCTCGGGATGCTGTTCGGCTATCTGATCTGGAACTGGCGGCGCCTGAGTGTGGTGCTCACTTACTTCGGCTGGGAGCTGGCACGGCTGGACAGTGAACCGAAAGTCTTTCCCGAACGACGTCGGGCGCAGTTTCCCAGCGCCGACCGCTTGCAGGGGCAGATCATGGCGCTTGAGCAAGCCATGAGCCGTACCCGCGATACCCGCCGATTCATTGCCGACGGGCTGGAGTATCTGCCGGTCGCAACGCTGATCAGCGATCCACGGGGGCAAGTCTTGTTGGGCAATCGCAAGGCCCGGAGCCTGTTCGATCACAATCTGGTGGGCGAGGATGTGCTCGATCAACTGGCGAGCCTGGGCTATCCAGAGTTGTCCACAGAGTCGCGTCCGCCACTATCCGAGCTGCCTCTGCTGGAATTTCGTGACCACAAGGAACGTAGCCTGCGCCTGGAACGCGCCGCGTTGTTGCCAGTTGATGGCGACTTGCCGATCGGCTGGCTCCTGAGTCTCACTGACCTGAGCGCCGAACGCGCCGCCGAGGAGCAGCGCGGTGTGTTGCTGCGCTTCCTGTCCCATGACCTGCGCGCTCCCCATTCGGCGATTCTCGCCTTGCTTGATGTACACCGGCATCAGGCGGGAACGGATTCGCCGCTGTTCGAACAGATTGAGCGCCAGGTACGTCGGGCGCTGGAGCTCACCGACGGCTTCGTTCTGCTGGCCCGGGCCGAATCCGAGGCGTATCAGTTTCAACCGAGCCTGTTCGGGATGCTGGTCATGGACGTGCTGGATCAGGCCTTGCCCATCGCCCAGCAAAAACGCATCGAGCTCTTGAGCGACATGGACGAACAATCCCACGAGCGCCTGATCCTGGCCGATCAGGGCTTGCTGACCCGCGCACTGTTCAACCTGCTGGAAAATGCGATCAAGTACAGCCCGGCCGGATCCACCGTCGACCTGCGTGTCAGTTGCCACGACGACTGGCTGCGTTGTGAACTGACCGATCAAGGCAAAGGCATCGCTGCAGAGGAACTGCCCGATCTGTTCAGCCAGTACCGGCGCTTTTCTTCTGCGCAGGGCATCGATGGCGTGGGGTTGGGGTTGTCGATGGTCAAAGCCGTGGTGGATCACCATGGCGGCCGAATCGAATGCCTGAGCGTAGTCGATCAAGGCACGACATTCCGTCTGGAGCTGCCGCTGTTCGCTGAAGAGCAGGCATAAAAAAACCGGCTATATCAGCCGGTTTCCTTACTTCCGAAAAAAACTTATGCACCTTTTACGGTGTTTTAGCAGCTTCGGAAATATATAAGTAAATCAGTCACTTAATTTGATAATTCGGGACTTTGCGAACAAACCGTACACAGGTTATCCACAAATCTCAGACAGCGATCTGATCGTTCGCAGCCGGTGCCTCAGGGGCCGGAGGCAGCGAGCCCATTTCCCGTTGGGTCTTCTCGTTCCACGCTTGCACCCGATCATTCAAATCGGCGATGGCGCGGGGGCCACTGCCCTCGGCGTACATCGGCTCACCGATCACCACAGTGATCACGCCCGGCTTTTTACCCCAACCGATTTTCGGCCAGAACTTGCCGGCATTGTGCGCAATCGGCAGTACTGGAAGCGCGGCATTCACCGCCAACGCGCTGCCACTGCGGGAGAACTTGCCGATGGTGCCGTGGGGAACGCGAGTGCCTTCAGGGAAGATCAGCACCCAGACATTGTCCTTCAGCAGCTCGTCACCCTTCGCAGCGACTTGCTTGAGGGCGGCTTTCGGGTTGTCGCGGTCAATCGCGATCGGCCGCAGCATGGCCATCGCCCAGCCGAAGAACGGTACGTACAGCAATTCGCGCTTGAGCACCTGGCTCAAGGGCGAGAAATAAGCGGAGAGAAAGAACGTCTCCCAGGTGCTCTGGTGGTTCGATTGAATCACGCAGGGCCGGTCAGGCACGTTTTCTGCGCCTTTGACTTCGTAACGGATACCGAGGAACACCTTGGTCAACCACAAGGCGCAACGGCACCAGTACACGTTGATGAAGCGATAGCGCGCCTTGAACGGCAGAAAGGGCGCGATAAAAAAGCTCAGGCTGCACCACAGCAAGGACGTGGTGCCCAGCAGCAGGTAAAAGAGGAAGATTCTGATGGCCTGCAGTATCGACATGGCGACGTTTACCGTTACGGGCAATGCCCGACTGTTCAAGCGCACTCCCGATCAATCCCTGGTCAGGAACTTCAGAAGTACTCTAGTTGTGGATAAGTTCTGCGGCAATCGCCGCGAGATCGTCAAAAATCAGGGTGCCCACCGGCAAGGTCTTGGCCTGAGTCTTTTCGCCTTTCCCGGTCTTTACCAAAACGGGCTGTGAATCGACGGCTTTGGCGGCCTCCAGGTCACCAAGGCTGTCGCCGACGAACCAGACATTCGTCAGCGCGACGTTGTAATGCTGCGCGATGGTTTTCAACATCCCCGGTTTCGGCTTGCGGCAGTCGCAACCCTCGTCCGGCCCATGCGGGCAATACACGATCAGCCCGACTTCACCGCCCTGCTCCGCTACCAGTTCGCGCAGGCGCGCATGCATGGCATCCAGGGTGGCGAGGTCGTAGTAGCCGCGAGCAATGCCCGACTGGTTGGTGGCGACCGCCACCGTCCAGCCGGCCTTGCTCAACTGCGCAATCGCTTCGATCGAGCCGGGAAGCGGAATCCACTCCTCCACCGACTTGATGTAAGCGTCGGAGTCGTAATTGATCACTCCGTCCCGATCGAGAATCAGCAGTTTCAACAGCAATCCCTCAACCCAGCAGCGAAATGTCGGCAACGCCCAGGAACAGGCCACGCAGACGCGCCAGCAGCGCGTAACGGTTGGCCCGCACATTGGCGTCTTCGGCATTGACCATCACCGCGTCGAAGAACGCGTCCACCGGCTCGCGCAGGGCGGCCAGACGTGCCAGCGATTCGTTGTACTGACGCGCCGCGGCCATTGGCTGTACAGCCTGGTCCGCTTGCTGGATCGCCGAGTACAGCGAGAACTCGTTGGCGTTGTCGAAGTACTTGGCCTGGACCTCGGTCGGCACCGAGCCTTCCACCTTGCTCAGCAGGTTCGACACACGCTTGTTCACCGCCGCCAGCGCTGCCGCTTCCGGCAGTTTGCGGAAGGCCTGAACCGCTTGCACACGCTGGTCGAAGTCCAGCGCCGAACCCGGCTTCAGGGCACGTACCGACAGGTAGGTGGCCACATCCACGCCTTCGTCTTCGTAACGCGCACGCAGACGGTCGAAGATGAACTCCAGCACCGCGTCGTTCAGGCCGGCAGCCTTGACCTTGGCACCGAACGCATTCACGGCGAACGCCACGGCGTCGTTCAGGTCCAGATCCAGTTGTTTCTCGATCAGGATCCGCAGCACGCCCAGTGCCGCACGGCGCAGGGCATACGGGTCTTTGCTGCCGGTCGGCAACATGCCGATGCCGAAGATGCCGACCAGAGTGTCGAGCTTGTCGGCGATGGCCACGGCCGCACCGGTCAGGGTGGCTGGCAGTTCAGCGCCGGCACCGCGCGGCATGTACTGCTCGTTCAGCGCCAGGGCAACGTCTTCCGGCTCGCCGTCATTGAGGGCGTAGTAGTAACCGGCGACACCTTGCATCTCCGGGAACTCGCCGACCATTTCGGTGGCCAGGTCGCACTTGGACAGCAGGCCTGCGCGGGCAGCCCACGAAGCGTTGCCGCCGATGCGTGCGGCAATGTAGGCCGCCAGTTTCGAAACGCGCTCGGCCTTGTCGTAGACGCTGCCGAGTTTTTCCTGGAACACCACGTTCTGCAGGCGATCGTTGAACGCTTCGAGCTTCTGCTTCTTGTCCTGCTTGAAGAAGAACTCGGCGTCGGTCAGACGTGGGCGAACCACCTTCTCGTTACCGGCGATGATCTGCTGCGGGTCTTTGGATTCGATGTTGGCCACGGTGATGAAACGTGGCAGCAACTTGCCGTCGGCATCCAGCAGGCAGAAGTACTTCTGGTTGTCCTGCATGGTGGTGATCAGCGCTTCTTGCGGCACGTCGAGGAAACGTTCCTCGAACGAGCACACCAGCGGCACTGGCCACTCGACCAGCGCAGTCACTTCGTCGAGCAGCGCCGGCGGCACAATCGCGGTGCCTTCCTGACGGGTCGCCAGCTCTTCGGTGCGCTTGCTGATGATTTCGCGACGCTCGTTGGCGTCGGCCAGCACGTAAGCGGCACGCAGGTCGGCCAGGTAGCTCGACGGCGAACCGATGCGCACGCTTTCCGGGTGGTGGAAACGGTGGCCACGGGATTCACGGCCAGCCTTCTGCGCGAGGATCGTGCAGTCGATGACCTGGTCGCCGAGCAGCATCACCAGCCACTGGGTCGGACGCACGAACTCTTCCTTGCGCGCACCCCAACGCATGCGTTTCGGGATCGGCAGGTCGTTCAGCGAGTCTTCGACGATGGTCGGCAGCAGGCTCGCGGTCGGCTTGCCGGCGATGTTCTGGCTGTAGCGCAGTTTCGGACCGCTCTGGTCGATTTCGCTCAGCTCGACGCCGCACTTCTTGGCGAAGCCCAGGGCCGCTTGAGTCGGGTTGCCTTCGGCATCGAACGCAGCCTGACGTGGCGGGCCGTCGAGGTTGATGCTGCGATCCGGCTGCTGGGTGGCCAGCGCAGTGATCAGCACAGCCAGACGACGCGGTGCGGCGTAGACGGTTTTGGTCTCGTAATTCAGGCCGGCAGCTTGCAGGCCCTTGTCGATACCGGCCAGGAACGCTTCGGCCAGGGTGTTCAGGGCTTTGGGTGGCAGTTCTTCGGTGCCCAGTTCAACCAGAAAATCTTGAGCACTCATTGTGCAGCCTCCAGCTTGGCCAGTACTTCGTCACGCAGGTCCGGGGTTGCCATCGGGAAGCCCAGCTTGGCGCGGGCCAGCAGGTAGGCTTGGGCGACGGAACGCGCCAGGGTGCGAACGCGCAGAATGTATTGCTGACGCGCAGTCACCGAGATCGCCCGGCGTGCGTCCAGCAGGTTGAAGGTGTGCGAGGCCTTCAGGACCATTTCGTAGCTTGGCAACGGCAGCGGCTGGTCGAGTTCGATCAGGCGCTTGGCTTCGCTTTCATAGAAGTCGAACAGTTCGAACAGCTTGTCGACGTTGGCGTGTTCGAAGTTGTAGGTGGACTGCTCCACTTCGTTCTGGTGGAACACGTCGCCGTAGGTCACTTTGCCGAACGGACCGTCAGCCCAGACCAGGTCGTAGACCGAGTCCACGCCCTGCAGGTACATGGCCAGACGCTCAAGACCGTAGGTGATCTCGCCTGTCACCGGGTAGCACTCGATGCCGCCCGCCTGCTGGAAGTAAGTGAACTGGGTCACTTCCATGCCGTTCAGCCAGACTTCCCAGCCCAGACCCCAGGCGCCGAGGGTCGGCGATTCCCAGTTGTCTTCGACGAAGCGGATGTCGTGGACCAGCGGATCCAGGCCGACATGCTTGAGGGAGCCCAGGTACAGCTCCTGGAAGTTGTCCGGGTTCGGCTTCAGGACTACCTGGAACTGGTAGTAGTGCTGCAGACGGTTCGGGTTTTCGCCGTAACGGCCGTCAGTCGGACGGCGGCTTGGCTGCACGTAAGCGGCGTTCCAGGTTTCCGGGCCGATGGCGCGCAGGAATGTCGCGGTGTGGAAAGTGCCGGCGCCTACTTCCATATCGTAGGGCTGAAGTACCACACAACCTTGCTCGGCCCAGTATTGCTGGAGCGCGAGGATCAAGTCTTGGAAGGTACGCACGGCTGGCGTAGGCTGGCTCACGAAATTCACCTGTTTCTTGGGCTGCGATTTAAAGAGCGGGAGTATACCCGATTCAGTCGCACCTCCACCCCCTGGAGCCTTATGCCACGCTGCTTTTGGTGCAACGAAGATCCGCTGTACATGGCTTACCACGATCAGGAGTGGGGCACGCCGCTACGCGATGCGCAGGGTTTGTTCGAGTTGCTTTTGCTCGAAGGGTTCCAGGCCGGGCTTTCGTGGATCACCGTGCTGCGCAAGCGCGAGCGATATCGCGAGGTGTTGTTCGGCTTCGACGTACAGCGCGTGGCGCAGATGAGCGACGCGGAAATCGATGAATTGATGCTCGATCCGGGGATCATCCGCAACCGCCTCAAGCTCAACGCCGCCCGGCGCAACGCCCAGGCCTGGCTGGCGCTGGAAGATCCGGTGGCCTTCCTCTGGTCGTTTGTGGATAACCGCCCGGTGATCAATCATTTCAAGGATCGCAGCGAAGTCCCGGCCATCACTCCACAAGCCGTGGCCATGAGCAAAGGCCTGAAAAATGCCGGTTTTACCTTCGTCGGGCCGACCATCTGTTACGCGCTGATGCAGGCCTCCGGCATGGTCATGGACCACACTCAGGACTGCGACCGCTACGCGCAGCTGGTCAACGCCGGTTAGAATGGCCGCCTCGCGCACAGCACAAAATCAGGAGTGACCTGTGGAAAAGTTTAAAGGCGCCATGCTGGTTGGCGCTCTGCGGCTGTTTGCCCTGCTTCCGTGGCGGGCTGTGCAGGCCGTGGGTTCGGCGATCGGCTGGATCATGTGGAAAACCCCCAACCGTTCCCGCGATGTGGTGCGGATCAACCTGGCCAAATGTTTTCCACAGATGGACCCGGCCGAGCGTGAGCGTCTGGTCGGCCAGACCCTGAAAGACATCGGCAAATCCCTGACCGAAAGCGCCTGCGCCTGGATCTGGCCGGCCCAGCGTTCCATCGACCTGGTGCGCGAAGTCGAAGGCCTCGAGGTGCTGAAAGAAGCGCTGGCCTCGGGCAAGGGCGTGGTCGGCATCACTAGCCACCTGGGCAACTGGGAAGTGCTCAACCACTTCTATTGCAGTCAGTGCAAACCGATCATTTTCTACCGGCCGCCGAAGCTCAAGGCTGTGGATGAATTGCTGCGCAAACAGCGCGTGCAACTGGGCAACAAAGTCGCCGCGTCGACCAAGGAAGGCATCCTCAGTGTCATCAAGGAAGTGCGCAAGGGCGGTCAGGTGGGGATTCCTGCGGACCCGGAGCCGGCCGAATCCGCCGGGATCTTCGTGCCGTTCTTCGCCACTCAGGCCCTGACCAGCAAGTTCGTGCCGAACATGCTCGCCGGTGGCAAGGCTGTCGGGGTGTTCCTGCATGCCCTGCGCCTGCCGGACGGTTCCGGCTACAAGGTGATCCTCGAAGCGGCGCCGGAAGCCATGTACAGCACCGACACCGAAACCTCCTGTGCGGCGATGAGTAAAGTCGTCGAGCGTTATGTGGCGGCTTATCCGAGCCAGTACATGTGGAGCATGAAGCGCTTCAAGAAGCGTCCGCCGGGCGAGGCGCGCTGGTACTGATCGGCGAGGGGCGTTTGTGGATAACCTGACAATACGGGTTATCCACAGCCGTCACGGCTTCTGCCGATCGAGCTTCTTCAGAAACACCGTCATTTCCTTCTCGGCCTGCTTGTCACCATGGGCCCGGGCCGCTTCCAGCCCCTGCTCCCATGCCTGCCGCGCAGCCGCCAGGTCACCCAGCGCCAACTGCGCCTTGCCCAACAATTTCCACGCCGCCGAATACTTCGAATCGAAGCCGACACACCGCTGCAAGTGCTCGGCTGCCTTCGCGTTCTCCCCCAAATCCAGATAACCCTTGCCGAGGCCGAAGCGCAGCAGCGAGTTATCCACACCCTTGGCGAGCATTTTTTCCAGGGATTCGATCATCGGTCTCGTCTCTTGGTCGGTCAGAAGAAACTCAGGCCCACGTGGAACAACTTTTCCACATCGCGAATATGCTTTTTATCCACAAGGAACAGGATCACATGGTCCCCGGCAGCGATCACTGTGTCGTCGTGGGCGATGATCACTTCTTCATCGCGGATGATCGCGCCGATGGTGGTGCCTGGCGGCAGTGCAATGTTTTCGATGGCCTTGCCGATGACCTTGCTCGACTTCGAATCACCATGGGCCACCGCTTCGATGGCTTCCGCCGCGCCCCGGCGCAACGAGTGCACACTGACGATATCGCCGCGCCGCACGTGGGCCAGCAAGGTGCCGATGGTTGCCAGTTGCGGGCTGATGGCGATGTCGATGTCGCCGCCCTGGATCAGGTCGACGTAGGCCGGGTTGTTGATGATCGTCATCACCTTCTTCGCGCCCAGACGCTTGGCCAGCAGCGACGACATGATGTTGGCTTCGTCATCGTTGGTCAGCGCAAGGAAGATGTCCGCGTCGGCAATATTCTCTTCCAGCAGCAGGTCGCGATCCGACGCGCTGCCCTGCAGCACCACGGTGCTGTCGAGGGTGTCGGAGAGATAACGGCAGCGCGCCGGGTTCATCTCGATGATCTTCACCTGATAGCGGCTTTCGATGGCCTCGGCCAGGCGCTCGCCGATCTGGCCACCACCGGCGATGACGATGCGTTTGTAGCTTTCGTCGAGACGGCGCATTTCGCTCATCACTGCGCGAATGTTCGCACGTGCGGCGATGAAGAAGACTTCGTCGTCGGCCTCGATCACCGTATCGCCCTGGGGAAGAATCGGTCGGTCGCGACGGAAAATCGCGGCGACTCGGGTTTCCACATTCGGCATGTGTTCGCGCAACTGGCGCAGTTGCTGACCCACCAGCGGCCCGCCGTAGTAGGCGCGCACCGCGACGAGTTGCGCCTGGCCTTCGGCGAAATCGATCACCTGCAAGGCGCCGGGATGCTGGATCAGACGCTTGATGTAGTTGGTGACGACCTGCTCGGGACTGATCAGCACGTCGACCGGAATCGCCTCGTTCTGGAACAGTTGCTCCTCGCGGGTCAGGTAGGACGCTTCGCGCACCCGGGCAATCTTGGTCGGGGTGTGGAACAGGGTGTGGGCGACCTGGCAGGCGACCATGTTGGTTTCGTCGCTGTTGGTCACCGCGACCAGCATGTCGGCGTCGTCGGCACCGGCCTGACGCAGAATGTTCGGCAACGAGCCACGGCCCTGCACGGTACGGATGTCGAGGCGGTCGCCCAGATCGCGCAGACGGTCGCCGTCAGTGTCGACCACCGTGATGTCGTTGGCCTCGCTGGCCAGATGTTCAGCCAGCGAACCGCCGACCTGTCCCGCACCGAGGATGATGATTTTCATCCAGTCACTCCATTGAATCCGTTTAGCCGCGCGCGGCAGCGATCTTGATCAGCTTGGCGTAGTAGAACCCGTCATGCCCGCCCTGCTGGGCCAGCAATTGGCGACCATGGGGCTGCTTGATCCCGGCGGCCGTGGCCAGATCCAGTTCCCGGGCACCCGGTGTGCGCTCAAGGAACGCGGCGATCACTTCGGTGTTCTCGGTCGGCAAGGTCGAACAGGTGGCGTAGAGCAGGATGCCGCCCACTTCGAGGGTTTTCCACATCGCGTCGAGCAACTCGCCTTGCAGTTGCGCGAGGGCGGCGATGTCGTCGGCCTGGCGGGTCAGCTTGATGTCCGGGTGACGGCGGATCACGCCGGTGGCCGAGCACGGTGCGTCGAGCAGAATGCGCTGGAACGGCTTGCCATCCCACCACGCTGTCGTGTCGCGACCGTCGGCGGCGATCAGTTCGGCGTTCAGACCGAGGCGTTCGAGGTTTTCCTTCACTCGCACCAGACGCTTGGCTTCCAGATCCACCGCTACCACGCCGGCCAGCGCCGGTTCGGCTTCAAGGATGTGGCACGTCTTGCCGCCCGGCGCACAGCAGGCGTCCAGCACTCGCTGGCCCGGTGCGAGGTCGAGCAGGTCGGCGGCCAGTTGCGCGGCCTCGTCCTGCACGCTGATCCAGCCTTCGGCGAAGCCCGGCAGGCTGCGCACATCGGCAGCGGCCTCCAGCACGATGCCGTCACGGCTGAAGGTGCACGGCTGCGCGGCGATCCCGGCTTCAGTCAGCAGACCCAGGTACGCGTCACGACTGTGATGACGACGGTTGACCCGCAGAATCATCGGCGGATGCGCGTTGTTGGCTTCGCAGATGGCTTCCCATTGCTCAGGCCAGAAGGCCTTCAGGGATTTTTGCAGCCAGCGCGGGTGGGCGGTGCGCACCACCGGATCGCGTTCCAGTTCGGCGAAGATCGCCTCATGTTCGCGCTGCGCATTGCGCAGCACGGCGTTAAGCAAACCCTTCGCCCACGGCTTTTTCAGCTTGTCGGCGCAACCGACGGTTTCGCCGATGGCGGCGTGCGGCGGGACGCGGGTGTAGAGCAGTTGATAGAGGCCGACCAGCAGCAACGCCTCGACATCGGCGTCCGCTGCCTTGAACGGCTTCTGCAGCAGTTTTTCCGCCAGCGCCGACAAACGTGGCTGCCAACGGGCGGTGCCGAACGCCAGGTCCTGGGTGAAACCGCGATCGCGATCTTCGACCTTGTCCAGTTGCGTCGGCAGGGAGCTGTTGAGCGAAGCCTTGCCGCTCAGGACAGCGGCGAGTGCCTTGGCGGCGGCCAGACGCGGGTTCATTGCGCTTCTACCGCTGCGCCCAGCACGGTGCCGGTGGCGAATTTCTCACGGCGGCTGTTGAACAGATCGCTGAAGTTAAGCGCCTTGCCGCCGGGCAATTGCAGACGGGTCAGGCACAGCGCCTGTTCGCCACAGGCGACGAGCAAACCGTCCTTGCTGGCGCCGAGGATGGTGCCCGGTGCGCCGTTGCCATCGGCAAGTGTCGCCGCCAGCACTTTCAGCGCTTCGCCGTTGAGCGTGCTGTGGGTGATCGGCCATGGATTGAAGGCGCGGACCAGACGTTCCAGCTCAACGGCCGGACGGCTCCAGTCGATGCGTGCTTCGTCCTTGTTCAGTTTGTGCGCGTAGGTGGCGAGCTCATCGTTCTGCACTTCGCCTTCCAGGGTGCCAGCGGCCAGACCGGCAATCGCCTGCACCACGGCGGTCGGGCCCATTTCGGCGAGGCGATCGTGGAGGCTGCCGCCGGTGTCTTCGGCGCTGATCGGGGTCACGACCTTGAGCAGCATCGGGCCGGTATCGAGGCCCGCTTCCATACGCATCACGGTCACGCCGCTCTCGGCGTCGCCCGCTTCCACCGCGCGCTGGATCGGTGCCGCACCGCGCCAGCGTGGCAGCAGCGAGGCGTGGCTGTTGATGCAACCCAGGCGCGGAATATCCAGCACCGCTTGCGGCAGGATCAGGCCGTAGGCGACCACCACCATCAAATCCGGTTTGAGCGCAGCGAGCTCGGCTTGAGCGTCAGCGTTGCGCAGGGTCGGCGGCTGCAACACCTGGATATTGTTTTCCAGGGCGAGTTGTTTGACCGGGCTCGGCATCAATTTTTGCCCACGACCGGCCGGGCGATCCGGTTGGGTATAGACCGCAACGATCTCGTAAGGGCTGTCCAGCAGGGCCTTGAGGTGTTCGGCGGCGAATTCCGGGGTGCCGGCAAAAACGATGCGCAGTGGCTCAGTCATTGGGGAGTCTCATAAAAAGAAAAAGGCTTGCCGCAGCAAGCCTTTGGAGAGGGGCATCAAGCGTTCTGGCGGTGCTGCTTTTCCAGTTTCTTCTTGATCCGGTCGCGTTTGAGCGTGGACAGGTAATCGACGAACAACTTGCCGTTAAGGTGGTCGCATTCGTGCTGGATGCACACGGCGAGAAGGCCTTCGGCGATCAGTTCGTAAGGCTTGCCGTCGCGGTCCAGAGCCTTGATCTTGACCTTCTGCGGGCGGTCGACGTTTTCGTAGAAACCCGGCACCGAGAGGCAGCCTTCCTGGTATTGCTCCATTTCGTCGGTCAGCGATTCGAACTCGGGGTTGATGAACACCCGCGGTTCGGTGCGGTCTTCGGAAAGGTCCATCACGACGATACGTTTGTGCACGTTGACCTGGGTCGCGGCAAGGCCGATGCCCGGCGCTTCATACATTGTTTCAAACATGTCATCGACCAGCTGACGCACTTCGTCGTCCACTACAGCCACAGGTTTGGCGATAGTGCGCAGACGCGGGTCCGGAAATTCGAGGATGTTCAAAATGGCCATAAGCTTGATTGCTGCACGTGTGAGGTAAAGTCGGGCGATGGCCTGGCGGGTCCGAAGATGCAGGCTACCGTTGTGAAACGTAGCTCCTTGATTTTCAGCATAGAGCAGGGAGCGAGCCACGGGGGCTCTGGCGTTTCACGCGAACGCACATAATAAAGGGATTCACCGCATGAGGAAATCACTACTCGCCCTGCTGTTTCTGGCCTCGGCCGGCGCCGCGCACGGGCAAGTGCAACTCAAGGAAGGTTTTCCACAGCAATACACGGTGGTTTCGGGGGATACGCTCTGGGACATCTCCGGTAAATATTTGCGCGAACCCTGGCAGTGGCCGCAGCTGTGGCGGGCTAATCCGCAGATCGAAAACCCCAATCTGATCTACCCCGGCGACACGCTGACGCTCAGTTACGTCAACGGCCAGCCGCGCCTGACCGTCAATCGCGGCGAGTCGCGCGGCACCATCAAGTTGTCGCCACGCATCCGCACCAGCCCGGTGGCCGAGGCGATTCCGAGCATTCCGCTCAAATCGATCAACAGCTTTCTGCTGAGCAACCGCATCGTCGATAAGGTCGAGGACTTCGACAAGGCGCCGTACATCGTCGCCGGCGATGCCGAACGGGTGCTCAGCGGCACCGGCGACCGGATCTTCGCCCGTGGCCATTTCGATCCGAACCAGCCGGTCTACGGCATCTTCCGCCAGGGCAAGGTCTACACCGATCCGCAGAGCAAGGAGTTTCTGGGGATCAACGCCGACGACATCGGCGGTGGTGAGATCGTCGCCACCGAAGGCGACGTCGCCACCCTCGCCCTGCAACGCACGACCCAGGAAGTGCGCCTCGGCGACCGCTTGTTCAGCGGCGAAGAGCGTTCGATCAACTCGACCTTCATGCCCAGCGCTCCCACTACCGACATCAACGGCCTGATCATCGATGTGCCGCGCGGCGTCACGCAGATCGGCGCGATGGACGTGGTGACCCTGAACAAGGGCAAACGCGACGGCCTGGCCGAGGGCAACGTGTTGGTGGTGATGAAAACCGGGGAAACCGTGCGTGACCGGATCACTGGCCAGCCGCTGAAAATCCCCGATGAACGTGCCGGATTGCTGATGGTGTTCCGCACCTACGACAAACTCAGTTACGGCCTCGTGCTGAACGCATCGCGCTCGCTCGCGGTGCTGGACAAGGTGCGAAATCCTTAGCTGGCTTCACAAGTTACCAACAGAGTTATCCACAGCTTGTTCCGAAAGGTTCGGGCCTTATAACGATCAAGGATGATCCATGATGATGCCTGTCTCTGCGTCGGTTTCCCCGGCGGAACTGGAAGCGCGCCTGCGCCTGCACCGCTTGCCGGAAGTCGGTCCCAAGCGTTTCACCAAACTGCTCGAAGCCTTCGGCTCTGCCTCGAAGGCGATCAGCGCGCCGGCCAGCGCCTGGCGCTCGCTGGGTTTGCCGGCGGTCTGCGCCGAGGCCAGACGCTGCCCTGAAATTCGCGACGGCGCCAGCCACGCATTGCGCTGGCTAGAGCGTCCGGATCAACATTTGCTGATGTGGGATCACCCGGATTACCCGGCCTTGCTGGCGCAGATTCCCGACCCGCCGCCCTTGCTGTTCGTCGCTGGCGACCCACGGATTCTGGAAAAACCGCAACTGGCGATGGTCGGCAGTCGCCGCGCTTCCCGCCCGGGTATGGACACTGCCGCTGCGTTTTCCCGCAGCCTTGCGGGGGCCGGATTCGTCATCACCAGTGGCCTGGCGCTGGGCATCGATGCGGCGGCGCATCAAGCTGCTGTCGATGTCGGTGGGCAAACGGTCGGTGTGCTCGGTACCGGCCTGGAAAACTTTTATCCACAGCGCAACCGGCGGCTGGCGGACGCGATGATTGCGTCTGGCAGTGCGGTGCTTTCGGAGTTTCCTCTGGACACCGGGCCGACGGCGAGCAACTTCCCCAGGCGCAACCGGATCATCAGCGGTTTGTCCCTCGGCGTGCTGGTGGTCGAGGCCAGTGTTGCCAGCGGTTCGTTGATCACCGCGCGGCTGGCAGCGGAACAGGGTCGCGAGGTGTACGCCATTCCGGGCTCGATCCATCACCCCGGCGCCCGGGGCTGTCATCAGTTGATCCGTGACGGCGCCGTGCTGGTGGAAACCATCGAGCACATTCTCGAAGCCCTGCGCGGCTGGCAGCACCTGCCGGTATCCACCGTCGCAGCGAATCCGGATAACCCGTTGTTGCGTCTGCTGCACGCCGCGCCGCACACCAGCGAGGGGCTGGCCGACAGCAGTGGCTGGGCGCTGCCCAAAGTGCTGGCGGCACTCACCGAACTGGAGATGGATGGCCGCGCCGTGTGCGAAAACGGCCGCTGGTTTGCGCGCGTGAGCTAGGTTTTACATTGAAGATCGGTAAACTGCGCGAAACCTGTTTGCGGAGAGTTTTTCATGGTCAACAGTTGGCGTGTGCAACAAGCCGCACGAGAGATTCGCGCCGGGGCGGTGATTGCCTATCCAACCGAAGCCGTCTGGGGGCTGGGGTGCGATCCTTGGAATGAAGAAGCGGTGGATCGCCTGTTGGCGATCAAGAACCGTTCGGTGGACAAGGGCTTGATCCTGGTCGCCGACAACATTCGTCAATTCGATTTTCTGTTCGAGGATTTCCCCCAGGACTGGATCGACCGCATGGCCAGCACCTGGCCGGGGCCGAACACCTGGTTGGTGCCGCACCAGAACCTGCTGCCGGAGTGGGTGACCGGGGTGCATGACACCGTGGCGCTGCGGGTCAGCGATCATCCGCAGGTGCGGGATCTGTGCTCGCTGGTAGGGCCGTTGATTTCGACGTCGGCCAATCCACAGGGGCGACCGGCGGCGAAGAGTCGCTTGCGGGTCGAGCAATATTTCCGAGGTCAGGTCGATCTGGTGCTCGGCGGAGCGCTTGGCGGTCGCAAGAACCCGAGCCTGATTCGGGATCTGGCCACCGGCAATATCGTGCGCCCGGCCTGATACCACCCTTGGTTAATCATGTGAGTACTCCTCGGCTTTCATGGCGAGGAGTACTACGCGTGCCTGCGATTTTTCCTTCACTTAGCTGAAGTTATAGCCCTGTGTTTTGTTTGAATTTTTCCTTTCTACGTCAGATGAATCTTTAAGTGTTCAATTGTTGTAATTTTTCCGACGTTATTCTCAGAAGCCACACAGTGGCGATTTTTCTAAAACCATTCATTATTTCAATGCGCTCAGAAAACTTCGAAAAGTTAACGGCTGCGGAGAAGAAATGGATATCAGGGATTCGCAATTAACGGATTATCTGCAAGAGATTCAGACGACCTTTAAAAGGCGTCATGAAAACTATCGCATCGTTATTCTTGAAGCAGGATCAGACACACGAGAGTTTGAACGGTTTGTTTCCCGTCATTTTCGATTGCGATTGCAACACTACATGTTGACACCCAGAGCCAGGTCACTTGAAACACGCTTGGCGATTATTTCGCGCAGTACCCACTTTCTGTTGTATCAGCACGACAGGCCCACGGCCGTGTTGAGAGTGACCCCTGCGCCGTTCGAATGGGCCTCACTGGCGCAGCAGCAACTGTCTCCCGCCACGACGCTGTCGCGCCATGTCGAGTTCAGTCGCTTGATCAGTCACTCGCAGAATCAGTTCCCCATGTCGATCAACGGCCTGCTGGCGGCTGCCACGGAGTGGGCGATCAAGCGGGGTTACGAAGGGGTTACCGCGCTATGCCGACCACCGCAGCGGCGACTGTTCCAGCGCTTTGGCCTGACGCCCATCACCACCGACGCCCTGCGCATCGAACAGCGCCAACGCGGCGATTACTGGCTGCTCTCGGCTCAATGGCAGCAAATCCTCACAGCACTTCAACAGTCCGCCCACCTGCTCGCCAACCCATTGGAGAACTCCGTTGATGAATACGCCTCTCAGTTTTGAACAACAATTAAGCCTGCTCGATGAGCGAATCGAAAAGTCATGGGCCGGTATTCTGGAAAGTTCGCGGCTGGTAAAAGCCATCCGCGAGGGCAGCATTTCTAAAGCCTTATATGCGATCTACATGATCCAGACTTTTCATTACACGGCGCACAATGCGCGAAATCAAGGACTGGTGGGTGTTAGACATGCGGATAATCCGGTGTATGCCAAGTTCTGCTTTGAACATGCGGCACAGGAAGTCGGTCATGAAAAAATGGCACTGCATGATGTCATGAGTCTTGGTTTGAAGAATGAAGTGTTCGATATTCCGCCTGCACTTCCGGCCACTGATGTATTGATCGCTTATTTATATTGGATCTCCTTTACCGGTAACCCGTTACAACGGCTTGGTTATAGTTATTGGGCAGAAAATGCCTACCAGTTCATTACTCCGCTCATTGATAGCCTGAGTGAAACACTGGCGCTCAAACCCGCTCAACTGACTTTCTTCATTGCGCATTCCGACATTGATATCGAGCACTTCAACGAAATCAAATTGATGCTGCAGCGCACCTGCAAGCGTCAGGAAGACTGGGATGCGATAGCCACTGTGATGGAAACCAGCCTGCGTCTGACCGGCAACATGCTCGAGGCGGTTTATGAGCAGTTCGAGGCCTGGCGAAACGGGCTGGCGCCTCGCTATGACTTCCTCCATGCGCTGGACAACCAATGAAGGCCGGCCACCCATGTTCAGATCAGACGGCTGGAGGCAGACATGGCTGATTATTTCGACCGGCTCAACTACACGCTCGGGGATGAGGACACCGCGCTTGAGTACGCGATCCTGCCCAGACGTGCCAGGCACGTGCTGGGTATCGCCGGATGCGGCGGCCGGCTGTTGCCGTTATTGGCCGCCGCCCCGGCACGCATGACCTGTACCGATATCAGTGCGCCACAACTGGCGTTGACCCGATTGCGGTTTGCCCTGCTGGAACAGACCGATCACGAGTCGTTCATGGCGTTCATGGGCTATCGAATGGAAAGTATGCGGGCGCGACGCCGCTCCATTTTCCAGCAGCTGGTTTTACCGCCGCAGGATCGTCGCTGGCTGTCGGCGTTCTTCCAGTCCCGACGTTGGGAAGCGCCGATTTACATGGGGGCATTCGAGCAGACCCTGAAGCGCTTGGCGAAGATCACCCGACTGTTTACCGGCAAGGCCGGCCGGGGCATTTTTCAGTTCAGCCAGCTTGACGAACAAACGGAATATTACCGAAGCCGCTTCCCGCTCAAGCGCTGGAAAGCCGTGATCGCTTTGCTGGGAAACGCAGCAGTCCTCAATTCGCTGTTGTACAAGGGCGCGTTTCCACCCAACAACCTGGGGATCAGTTCCCGCGCGGCATATCTGGAAATTTTCCATACGTTGTTCACCACTCAGGTGGTCCGCGAGAGCTTTTTCCTGCAAATGCTGTTTTTCGGTGAGCTGCGTTATCCACAAGGCTTTCCGCTGGAGTGCGATCCGGCAATTTTCCAGCGGGCCCGTGAGGGACTTCAGCAGTGCGAGTTACGCGTGGTGCAGGCCGACATCCTCGACTGCGTTGCCGGGGAAACAGCCATCGATTTCGTATCGCTGTCGGACGTGCCTTCTTTCATGCCCGAAGCCGCCGGCAAGAACGTTTTGCAGCGCCTGGCACCGGCCCTGTCGGAAAACGCACAGGTGGTCATGCGGGGGCATTTGCATGTGGTGCGACCCGATTGGGCAGGTTTCTGCGATATCACCCAGCAGTACCAGGCAGACATTGCGCGAGAAAAAACCCAGCTCTGGCATGTCCAGGTCTATCGCCGCACACCCTCTTTGCAGGTATCCCGATGAACACTTTTCAACCGACCGTCAATTGGGTCAAAAACCGTGTCCGGCAAGCGCGTGACGATCAGCAGCAGCTATTCGATGCGGGGCTGAATGGCCTGAAGCTGGCTAAACGTGAAAGCAAAGAGATCGAACTCGATAGCGGCGAACGGCTGACCGAGTTTCTCTCGTGTTCTTATCTGGGGCTGGAGTGTGATCCCCGCTTGATTCAAGGGGCGATGCACTCCGTCCAGTCCTTCGGCGTGCAGTTCGCCGCCGCACGAACCCGGGCGCTGTTGCCACCCATGCGTGAGCTGGATGAACTGCTGAACCGGATATTTCAGGGGTATACGGTCACCTTCAACTCGGTGGGCAGTGCGCATCTTGGTTGTCTGCCGCTGCTCGGCTCCGGTGAGATGCCTTCGTATCCCATGCGTCGTGGCCCGTGCTGGATTGTCGACCGTTCCGCTCATGCTTCGATGCAAGTGCTGCAAGGCATTCTCTGGCAATTCGGGCCTATACAGCGCCGCGATTGCAGCGATGTAGAGCAGGTGGAAGAAGCGTGCTCAACGGCGGTCGCGGCGGGTAATACACCCATCATCCTGACCGACAGCATTGGCTCGATGCGCGGTGTGTACCCGATCAATCGCCTGCTGCAACTGGCGGAGCGTTTCGACGGTTATCTCTATGCGGATGACGCCCACGGTACCTCGATCCATGGCGTGGCCGGAGGTGGTTACGCGCTGGACACGGCGGATGAACGACAGCGTGGCCGGTTGATCCTCCTGTCATCGTTGTCCAAGGCCTTCGGCGCAACCGGTGGGGCAATCACTGTGCGCACCGAAGCCGATGCCGAGATGATTCGGCGTCATGCATCGACCTACACGTTTGGCGGGCCATTGTCCGTTGGCGGGGTGGGCGCGGCAGTCGCTTCGGGGAAAATCCATTTGTCGCCGGAACTGGGGCAATTGCAGGTGGCGCTGTGGAGAAATATCGCCACGATCGACCGTTTGCTGGGGCCAGTGCTGGGTAATCATCACGTCGCATCCCCCATTCGTTTTGTCCGCGTCGGTGCCGAAAGAGATGCGATCAGCCTGTCGCAGCATTTGCGCCGGCAGGGTATGGCGGTCACTACCGCGCTGTTTCCGGTGGTGGCCAAGGGCGAGGCGATTTTGCGCCTGGCTATCAGCGCGAGCCACAGTCAGCGCCAGTTGGAATGTCTGGCGAACGCCGTCCGTAGTGGATTCGATGAGCTGGGCATTCGTCAGGGAGGGCGGGGCCATGAGCAATGAACCCACGGATGTATCGGCCGAGGCCTTCGCTCGTAAATTGGCTCACGCGCGTTCACTGCCGTGGTTTCGTGCGCTGTATCCGCGAATCCTTGAAGTACAGGAATTGGCCGATCTGCACCGACTGCCGGTTCTGGCAGTGGAAGACGTTTCCGGCGGCGGGCTGTTTTCCGCGCTCGGTGAAGCCTCACATCGAGCACCGGGCGGTGGATTGACCCTGACCTCGGGAGGCAGCACCGGCAATCGCAAACAGATCAGCCATTCCTGGGCGTTCAACGCTGCAATCGTACCCTTGGGGGCACGGATGTTCGGTGCGACGGACGAACGCCCTGAATCGGTCATCAACTGCCTGACGGCCGGGGAAATGCAGGGTGCCTTTCAATACGCGTCAGCCATCGTCCAGCATATTGGCGCACGCCTGTTGCCTGCCGGTTCACAGATGGGGGTGCAGCGCGTCGCCGAGCTGATTGAGGCACACAAGGTCGATGCGTTGATATGCACCTCCTCCTTCGCCGCCGCGTTGTTCAACCATGAAAACGTCGGCGCCGTGCAATTGGGCAGCCTGAAGTGGCTTTACTACATTGGAGAACCTTGCAGTAAAACGTTGCGCGGCCAGTTGGCCCGGGACTGGCCGATGCTCAACATTCGCTCGTTGGGCTACAGCTCGACGGAGACCGGCCCCATCGGTTTTCAGTGTGCCCATCTGGAGCACGGTTTTTATCACCTGCATGCCGACGCCATGCTGCTCGAAGTGGTTGATCCTCTGACCCTCCAAGCGGTGGCTGAAGAGGAAACCGGTGAGTTTCTGCTAACGCCGCTGCTTCCCGATCATGTGCCGCTGTTGCGCTACCGGATCGGGGATCGTGGGCGAGTCCTGCGCACGGTGACGAAGTGTGCCTGCGGCAGTTCCATGCCGGTTCTGGCGCTCGAGGGACGGGTCGAGACATCGATCAAACTGGGTGGCGCGATCATCACTCAGTCACAGGTATTGCACGTACTCCGGCAGCTCTTGCCGCAGCTGCAGGCGACCGATGTCCAGGTGCAGATTGATCAACAGCCCGAGGGTGCACGCATGCGACTGGTCCTCGCCGAGGACGCACTGACAGCCGACACACAAGGCGTCATTGAAGATGCGTTGAAGGTCGAAGGACAGGCCAGCGCATTGCTCAGGTTGCCCGGTGTGCTGGGGCTGGAGGTGAAGCGTCTTGCCCGTCAGGGATTTGAAACTACCCTGGCCGGCAAGACGCCGTTTTTTGTGACGCTGGAACAGACCTCGGCACCGTCATGAAGATGGGACGAGGTCATCGGTGGTCAGGGCAGCAGCACAGTCGAGCCCGTGGTGCGCCGTGCCGACAGCTCGGTCTGCGCTTTGGCCGCGTCAGCCAGTGGATAACGCTGGCTGATATCCACTTTCAGCTTGCCGCTGGTGATCATCCCGAACAGCTCGTCGGCCATGCGCTGCAGGTTTTCGGCGTTGTTGGCGTAGGTCGCCAGGGTCGGCCGTGTGACGTACAGCGAACCTTTTGCCGCCAGAATCCCCAGGTTCACGCCGTCCACCGCGCCCGACGCATTGCCGAAGCTCACCAGCAGGCCACGGGGCGCCACGCTGTCCAGCGAAGCCGGCCAGGTGTCCTTGCCGACGCCGTCGTAGACCACCGGGACTTTTTTCCCGTCGGTCAATTCCAACACCCGTTGGGCGACGTTTTCGTGGCTGTAGTCGATGGTTTCCCAGGCGCCATGGGCTTTGGCCAGATCGGCCTTGGCTTTCGAGCTGACGGTGCCGATCAGATTCACGCCCAGGGCCTTGGCCCATTGGCAGGCGAGCAAACCGACGCCGCCGGCCGCTGCGTGGAACAGAATGGTTTCGCCACCCTTGAGTTCATAGGTCTGGCGCAGCAGGTACTGCACGGTCAGGCCCTTGAGCATCACGCCGGCGGCGGTTTCGAAGCTGATGGCGTCCGGCAGGTGCACCAGATTCGCTTCCGGCAAGACGTGGACGTCGCTGTACGCGCCCAACGGGCCGCTGCCGTACGCCACACGATCACCGACCTTGAACCGGGTGACCTCGCTGCCCACGGCCTCGACAATGCCGGCGCCTTCCGCACCCACGCCCGACGGCAACGCCGGTGGTGCGTACAGACCGCTGCGGTAGTAGGTGTCGATGAAGTTCAGGCCGATAGCCTTGTTGCTCACGCGAACCTGCTGCGGACCGGGTTCGGCCGGTTGATAGTCAACGTACTCGAGCACTTCGGGGCCGCCGTGGGCGCGGAACTGGATTCGCTTGGCCATCTGCCTACTCCTTGGGTCATTTGGGAAGGTCCCTATCGAACGCTCATGCTTGATCTTCGTCAACTGCGGCGTGCCGGTTTGCGATGGTATGCTACGCGCCCATTTGCGCGGGGCGCCGCGCAGTTCCGCCCGATCCAAGGTGAAGCCATGACGACCCGCACCGACGCCGTAAAGGCCTATCTGCTCGACCTGCAAGACCGCATCTGTGCCGCGCTGGAAACTGAAGACGGTGGCACGCGCTTCGTCGAAGACGCCTGGACCCGTCCGGCCGGCGGTGGCGGTCGGACCCGGGTGATCGAGAACGGCACTGTGATCGAAAAAGGCGGCGTCAACTTTTCCCATGTCTTCGGCAGCGGTTTGCCACCGTCTGCCAGTGCCCATCGGCCGGAGCTGGCCGGGCGTGGTTTCGAAGCCCTTGGCGTGTCGCTGGTGATCCACCCGCACAACCCGCATGTGCCGACGTCCCACGCCAACGTACGTTTTTTCATCGCCGAGAAAGAAGGTGAAGAACCGGTCTGGTGGTTCGGCGGTGGCTTCGACCTGACCCCGTACTACGGCAACGAAGAAGACTGCATCCACTGGCACCGCGTCGCCGAACAGGCCTGCGCGCCGTTCGGCCCGGACGTCTACCCGCGCTACAAGGCCTGGTGCGACACCTACTTCCACATCAAGCATCGCCACGAGCCGCGCGGCATCGGTGGCCTGTTCTTCGATGACCTGAACGAGTGGGACTTCGACACCAGTTTCGCCTTCATGCGCGCCATCGGCGATGCGTACATCGACGCTTACCTGCCGATCGTGCAGCGCCGCAAGAACGACGCCTTCACCGCCAAGCAGCGCGAGTTCCAGGAATTCCGTCGCGGTCGCTACGTCGAGTTCAACCTGGTTTACGACCGTGGCACCCTGTTCGGTCTGCAATCGGGCGGGCGTACCGAGTCGATCCTGATGTCGCTGCCACCGCAAGTGCGCTGGGCCTACGACTGGAAAGCCGAGCCGGGCAGCGAAGAAGCGCGCCTGACCGAGTACTTCCTGCAAGACCGCGACTGGCTGGCCCAAGCCTGAGGATTTCTGATGGATCGTTACGTCGTTTTCGGTAACCCGATCGGCCACAGCAAGTCGCCGATGATTCACAAACTGTTCGCCGAACAGACCGGGCAGAGCTTCGACTACAGCACCCTGCTGGCGCCGCTCGAGGACTTTTCCGGCTGCGCCACGGCGTTTTTCCAGGAAGGTCGCGGCGCCAACGTGACCGTGCCGTTCAAGGAAGATGCCTATCGCCTGGCCAACAGCCTGACCGCCCGCGCCGAACGCGCGGGTGCGGTGAACACCCTGAGCAAACTGGCCGACGGCAGCCTGCTCGGCGATAACACCGACGGTGCCGGTCTGGTGCGGGATTTGACGGTCAACGCCGGGTTCAGCCTCACCGGCAAACGCATTCTGCTGCTCGGCGCCGGTGGCGCGGTGCGCGGTGCGCTGGAGCCGTTGCTGGCGGAAAAACCGGCCTCGGTGATCATCGCCAACCGCACGGTGGACAAGGCCGAGCTGCTGGCCGAACTGTTCTGCGACCTGGGGCCGGTGTCGGCCAGTGGTTACGACTGGTTGCGCGAACCGGTGGACGTAATCATCAACGCCACCTCCGCCAGCCTCACCGGCGACGTGCCGCCGATTGCCCCAAGCCTGATCGAACCTGGCAAGACCCTGTGCTACGACATGATGTACGGCAAGGAACCGACCGCGTTCTGCCGCTGGGCCAGCGAGCATGGCGCAGGCGTGGTGATGGACGGCTTGGGCATGCTGGCCGAGCAGGCTGCCGAAGCGTTCTTCCTGTGGCGCGGTGTGCGCCCGGACACTGCGCCGGTTCTGGCGGAATTGCGTCGGCAGTTGGCGCTGTAAGGCGCCCTCAGTCCTCGAAGCGGATCGGACATTTCTCCGGCCCTTCGAGCTTGCGCAACTCCTCCACCACCTGCGGTCGCGCCTGACGCAAGGTCAGGCTGCGATCCTGGCGCAGCAGGCGCCGGGCTTCCTGATGGAGCATTTCCACGCCTGAATAGTCGATGAAGTTGATCTGTTGCGCCTCGATCACCACCCGCGCGCCATGCATCCGTTGCAAGCGCACTTGCAGGTAGTGGCTGGCGCCGAAAAAGATCGACCCGCCGACCCGCAACACATCGTCCTCGCCATCGCGCCAGTGCTGCACCCTCGGCTGCGAAGTGCGCTTGAGGTAGAAAAACAATGAGGCCAGCACGCCGGCATAGATCGCCGTTTGCAACTCCAGCAGCAACGTGGCGACGCAGGTCAGGCTCATCACCACGAATTCCGCCCGGCTCACCCGCAACAGCGCACGAATGCCGCGATGATCCACCAGTCCCCAGGCGATCAACAGAATGCTGCCGGCCATGGCCGGGATCGGAATGTGCGCGATCAGCCCGGCACCGAAAATCGCGAACAACGCCACCCACAACGCCGAAAACACCCCGGCCAGCGGTGAACAGGCCCCGGCCTCGTAGCTCAGCCCGGAACGGGTGAACGAGCCGGCGGACAAGGATCCTGAAAAGAACGCCCCGACGATGTTCGAAAGACCCTGTGCGCGGACTTCCTGGTTGGCGTCGAGCAGCTGTTGCGAGCGTGCGGAAATCGAACGGGCAATCGACAGGCTGGTGACCAGCCCGAGCATGCCCACCGCCACGGCGCTGGGCAGCAGGCGCAGGATCAGGTCCATATCCAGCGGCAATCCACTGAACGGCGGCAAGCGCCCGACAAACGCGCTGACCAGTTGAACGTGGCCGAAAATCGCCGGCCACAGCCAAACCACCAGACTGCCGAGCACCAAGGTCATCAACAGCGTTGGCCAGCGCGGCAGCCACTGTTTGAGCAACGCGCCAACCACCACCGTCGCCACACCAAGGACCAGCGACGGTTTATCCACAGCCCCGAGATGGCGCAGCAAATCCATCAGACTGGCCAGTGCCGTCGCCTTGGCCGACAGATCCAGTCCCAGCAGGTTCGGCAATTGACCGATGGCAATCACCACCGCCGCGCCGAGGGTGAAACCCAGCACCACGGAGTGCGAGACGAAATTCACCAGCGCACCGAAGCGCAACAGGCCGAGCAGCCACTGGAAAATCCCGGCGAGGAAGGTCAGCAGCAGGATCAGAGTGATGTAGTCCTGTGACGCAGGCACGGCCAGCGGACTGACACTGGCGAACAGCACAATCGAAATCGCTGCCGTCGGCCCACAGATCAGATGCCACGATGAGCCCCACAGGCAGGCGATCAATACCGGGACGATGGCGGCATAGAGCCCGTATTCCGGTGGGAGCCCTGCGATCAGCGCGTAGGCAATCGACTGGGGCAACGCGAGAATCGCCCCGCTGAGGCCGACGACCAGGTCCCGCCCGACGCTGGCGCGGGTCTGCCGGTGCAGCCAGGTCAGGAAGGGGAAAAGTGAGCGACGGCTGGGGAGGGCCATGGATCCTCTCGGTTTTTGGGAATGGTGCAAGGGTAACAGGGTGGTTTCGGATGTCGTTGTGTGTCAGTTGAATCCTTCCCCCTCACCCTAGCCCTCTCCCGGAGGGAGAGGGGACTGACCGAGGTGTATGTACGGGATGCATCGACCTGAAAGTCTTCAGTCGAACTCAGTTTCTGAAACCAACGAAGGTCAGCTCCCTTTCCCCCTCGCCCCCCTTGGGGGGAGAGGGTTGGGGTGAGGGGGGAAAAGATCTAAAGCGAACTCAGACCTTCAGCACACCGCGATCAAAGCTTCGCTTTAACCGCCGCCAACGCATCTTTGCCATCCACCGTCTTCACCCCCTCCAGCCACTTGTCCAACACCGCCGGATTCGCCTTGATCCACGCCTTCACCGCCTCCGCATTGCTGATCTTCTTGTTCACCACCTCGGCCATGATGCTGTTCTCCATCTCCTGAGTGAACGCAAGATTGGTCAGCAATTTACCCACATTCGGACAGGCCTCGGCATAGCCCTTGCGGGTCAGGGTGTAGACGCTACCCGTGTCGCCAAAGTACTTCTCGCCGCCCTTGAGGTAATGCATTTTCAGCTGCACGTTCATCGGGTGCGGGGTCCAGCCGAGGAAGGTGACGAACTTCTGTTTCTTCACCGCCCGCGAGACTTCGGCGAGCATCGCCTGTTCGCTGGACTCGATCAGCTTCCACTGGCCCAGGTCGAAGTCGTTCTTCTTGATGATCTCCTGCAGCGAGATATTCGCCGGCGCGCCAGAGCCGATGCCATAGATCTTCTTCTCGAATTTATCGGCGTACTTATTCAGGTCGGCAAAGTTATGCACACCCGCATCCCACACGTAATCGGGCACGGCCAGGGTGAATTCGGTGCCGTCGAGATTCTTCGCCAGTTGGGTGACATCGCCGGTGGCGACGAACTTGTCGTAGAAGCCCTGCTGCGCCGGCATCCAGTTGCCGAGGAACACGTCGACCTGGCCATCCTTCAAGCCGCCGAAGGTGATCGGCACCGCGAGGGTGTCGACCTTGGCCTTGTAGCCCATGCCCTCCAGCAGAAACCCGGTGATGGCGTTGGTCGCGGCGATGTCGCTCCAGCCGGGATCGGCCATTTTCACCGTGTCGCAGCTCTCGGCGAACGCGGATGCGCTGCCCAGTGCCAGCAGACTGAGCGTCACGACTGTGGATAACTTGACCATGGACTTCCCCTTAACGTTATTGGTTTTGGCAGGGTTGTGGATAACGGGCCTTGCGCTCCAGGTCATCGAGGTCGATGTGGTTGCGCATGTATTGCTGACTGGCGTCCACCAGCGGCTGGTGATCCCAGCTCTTCAGCTTGCCGATCGTCAGCGCCTCGGCGACGAAACGCCGGCGACGCTGGCTTTCGAGGACTTCGCGGTGGATTGCCGGGATGTCCCACTTGGCACGTGCTTCGGCGAGAAAATCGTCGAACAGCTGGCGATGTTGCGGTGATTGGCTGAGTTCTTCCTGCTCGCGTGGATCGTTATCCACATCGAAGAGTAGGCAAGGGTCGGTTTCGCTGTAGATAAATTTGAAGGCGCCACGACGAATCATCATCAGCGGGCTGACAGTGCCTTCGGCCATGTATTCGCCGAACACCTCGTCGTGACCACCCTGCCCTTGCAGATGCGGCACCAGCGAACGGCCGTCCATTGGCAGGTTCGGTTCCAGGTTGCCCCCGGCCAGTTCGACAAAGGTCGGCAACAGGTCGGCGGTGGAGACGGCAGAGCTGACACGGCCCGATTTGAACTGACCGGGTGCACTTATCAACAGGGGCACCCGCGCGGCCATTTCGAACCAGTGCATTTTGTACCAAAGGCCCTTCTCGCCCAGCATGTCGCCATGGTCACCGGAAAACACGATGACGGTGTCGTCCATCAGCCCACAATCTTCGAGGGTTTGCAGAAGTTTGCCGACGTTGGCGTCGATATAGCTGCACGCGCCGAAGTAGGCACGGCGTGCGTCGCGGATTTTATCCACAGGCAGCGGCTTGTCCCACAGGTCGTAGACCTTGAGCAAACGCTGGGAATGCGGATCGAGTGAATGCTGATCCGGCGTCGTCGGAAGCGGGATATCAGCATCGTCGTACAAATCCCAGAATGCCTTGGGAATCGTGTACGGATCGTGAGGGTGAGTCATCGACACGGTCAGGCAGAACGGCTGGTCGCCGTCCTCGCGAATGTGGTCGAACAGGTATTGCTGAGCCTTGAACACCACCTCCTCGTCGAAGTCGAGCTGGTTGGTGCGCACGCACGGGCCGGCCTGCAACACCGAAGACATGTTGTGATACCAGCTCGGCCGCACATCGGGCTCGTCCCAGTTCACCGCCCAGCCGTAGTCGGCCGGATAGATGTCGCTGGTCAGGCGCTCTTCGTAACCGTGCAGTTGATCGGGGCCGCAGAAATGCATCTTGCCCGACAGCGCGGTGCGGTAACCGAGGCGGCGCAGGTAATGGGCGTACGTGGGAATGTCGGCGGGGAAATCGGCAGCGTTGTCGTAGGCGCCAATTTTGCTCGGCAACTGGCCGCTGACCAGGGTGAAACGCGACGGTGCGCACAGCGGGCTGTTGCAGTACGCGGCATCGAACACCACGCCTTGTTCGGCGAGGCGGCTGAGATTCGGCAGTTTGATCGGCGACGGGCCGTAGAACGGCAACATTGGCGCGGCCATTTGATCGGCCATGATGAAAAGAATGTTCTTGCGCTTCATGTGATCGCGGCATTCCATAGTGAATATTTATGCGACATTGCTGCGATCGAGCATGGATTCCACGCAATATCCGGTAAAGCCCGCGCCGGACAATGACTAGGATAAGCACAGCTTATGTATGAAGCCCTCGGTGATCTGTCGCTGGACCTGCTGCGCGCCTTCGAGGCGGCGGCCCGTCATCGCAGCTTTACCGCTGCGGCGGTTGAGCTTGGCACGACCCAACCGGCGATCAGTCAGCAGATCAAACGGCTGGAAGAGCAACTCGGTACACGGCTGTTCGACCGCATCTACCGAGGCATCGAACTGACCGAGGTCGGCTCGATCCTGTTCGAGCAAGTTACCCTCGGTTTACAGAATATCGATGCAGGATTGAGCGCAATCAGCACACAGCAGCAACATGAAGTGCTGCAGGTCGCCACCGATTTCGCCTTCGCCGCGTATTGGCTGATGCCGCGTCTGCATCGCTTTCATGAAGCTTATCCACAGGTGGACGTCAGCTTGGTCACCAGCGAACGCAATCACAACATGCTGCGCCCGGATATCGACGTTGCCGTGCTGTTCGGCGACGGTCGCTTCAAACAGGGCGAAAGTCACTGGCTGTTCAGCGAAGAAGTGTTTCCGGTGTGCAGCCCGCAGTTGCTCAAGGATCGTCCCCTGCCCCTGCCGGCCCAAGCACTTATGGAGTTTCCGCTGCTGCACCTGCGCGGAGAAAACAGCAGCAACTGGTTCGACTGGAGCGGCCTGTTCCGCGCGCTGAACATCAGCACGCCCCCCGCGCCTGGTCAGTTGCGCTTCGACAACTACACCCTTCTGATTCAAGCGGCTATTGGCGGTCAGGGTGTGGCCATCGGCTGGCGGCACCTTGTGGATAACTTGCTCACCCAAGGTCTGCTGTGCCGGCCGATCGCCGAAACCACCTTGTCGCGCCTCGGTTATTACGTGGTGCTGCCGCAACGCAAACGCCGGGGCGCTTTGATCCAGACCTTCGTGGATTGGTTGATGGCCGAACAGGCGAGCAGCGCCGAATCCCTGGCTGGACTCCCGCTGCCGTCGATTGCGGTGTAACGGATCAGGAAGCAGCAACAAAATCCACATGTTGGCGGAGATGCAGATTCAGCCGCAACTCATCTGCAATCCCCACCGCCACCCGGTTCAGGCGCTCCAGCGGTTCGGCCAGACCCGGTTCAAGCGTGCGGCCCACCTGACTGAAATGCTCGATCGTCAACCCGGCGACGCTGCGCGGTGCATTCACCAGCGTCCAGTGCAACGGGCTGCTTTGCAGGGCTTCGCGCACTTCTTCGGCGGCGTGGCGTTGCAATGGGTCTGCGTTTTCCGGATCGTCCAGAGCTTCGAATTCGCCGATGACAAACAGCCGCGAGACGTTCGCCGCCTGCAATCCATCGATCAGCGCATCCACCGCCAGCACCTGTTCCACCGGCCCCAGCACCACGGTTTTCTCGACATGATCACTGCTCAGCGGCAAGCCCGGCGCATTCAGCAGGCAGATCACCGCCGAGCTGCCGGCCACGCTCTGATTGACCCGCTCGGCATCGAGCAGGTCGCCGCTTTTGGTGCGCAGCCCCGGCCGTGGCGCGAGCGCCGTCAGATCGTCGAGGATCGCGATGACTTCGTGCTGGCGGCGCAGCAGTTCAGCCATCAACGCACTGCCCAGGCTACTCATGGCACCATAGAGCACCACTTTCACCGCCGGGGTTTCGGCATTTTTCATGGCTGAGGTCCCTTTTGTTTTCCCTTGTATGGCGTGTGACATACGGGCAACGCCGAGGGTTCGAACCGATTCAGAGGGTTTGCGATGCAGACGATCAAGGGTTATCACGCCCATGTTTATTACGACGCCAGCACGATCGAACAGGCGCGGGCGCTGTGTGAGCAGGCCGCGCAATTATTCCCATTGAAGATGGGCCGCGTGCATGAACGTCCGGTCGGCCCGCACCCGGACTGGAGCTGCCAGCTGGCCTTCGGCCCGGAGTTGATCGGCGACGTGTTGCCGTGGCTGGCGCTCAATCGCAAAGGATTAGTGGTGTTCCTGCACCCGGACACCGGCGATGACTTGCTCGATCACACCGAACACGCGATCTGGATGGGCGCGATGCGGCCGCTGGATCTGTCTATTTTTTAATCAGATGGTTTCTTCAGGTTCGCCCGGCAAATGCTCGTCCAGGTGCAGCCATGGCAACTGGCTGTCGGTCCAGATGTGCCGCTCGGCGGGGGCCAGTTCTGGATGATCCAGTGTGGCAATCGTCAGATCGATGCTCTCGGGACTGAGCAACGTCACCAGCGCCAGTTGTGCGCCGCAGTTCGGACAGAAGAACCGGGCACAACTGGTCGACGAGTCATAACGCGAAGGCGTCCCGGCCAGCCACTGGAAGTTCGCCGCCGGCAGCGTGATCCAGGTGGTGACGATGCCGCCGCTGACCTTTCGACAGATCGAACAATGACAGTGGGCTATGTCGTGCAACGCTCCGCTGAACTGATAGCGGATATGTCCGCAGTGACAGCCACCGCCGTGCAACTCAGTCATCGCCCTGCCCTCCGCTTCCCGTGTTCATTGACTCTAGCCCGCATCCGACGGCCGGTTGGCCGTTCGCCCAAAGCTTTCTTGCGCGAAAGGTAGCTGAAAGGTTCCCCGATTAGGATCGCCCCCACTGCCGGCAACAGACCGGTTGGCCAACGCGTGTGATTGCTCGCACGACAGGCCCAATTAACAACAACAATGGTGATTCTGATGTCCTCTGCAACCCGCCTCCTCGCTCCGACTCCGCCCGTACGCTTCGTGCTTCCCGTTCTGCGCTGATCCGCCCGATCCGCTCACTTACCTAGCCGCGCTACGCCTGGAGTATTCCCATGCTGACTTTCCTTGGCTTCGCCATGGTCATCACGTTCATGTTCCTGATCATGACCAAGCGCCTGTCTGCGCTGATCGCTCTGATCATCATCCCGATCCTGTTCGCCCTGTTCGGTGGCTTCGCCCCGAAGATCGGCCCGATGATGCTCGAAGGCATTACCAAGCTTGCGCCGACCGGCGTGATGCTGATGTTCGCGATTCTGTATTTCGCCCTGATGATCGACTCCGGCCTGTTCGACCCGGCCGTGCGCAAGATCCTCAAACTGGTCAAGGGCGACCCGCTGAAGGTTTCGGTCGGCACCGCCGTACTGGCGCTCGTCGTTTCCCTTGATGGTGACGGCGCGACCACTTACATGATCTGCGTGGCCGCCATGCTGCCGCTGTACAGCCGCATCGGCATGAGCCCGCGAATCATGGCCGGTCTGATCATCCTCGCCGGCGGCGTGATGAACATGACCCCGTGGGGTGGCCCGACCGCCCGGGCCGCCAGTGCGCTGCACGTGGATCCGTCGGACATCTTCGTACCGATGATCCCGGCGATGGCTGCCGGTGTGGTGGCGATCCTGATCATTGCCTACTTCTACGGCAAACGTGAGCGTGCGCGTCTGGGTGAGCTGCACCTGATCGGCGACGAAATCGATCACAGCGAAATCAGCGTCTCGCAATTCCCGGATGCCCGCCGTCCGAAACTGATCTGGTTCAACGGCCTGCTGACTCTGGCCCTGATGTGCACCCTGATCGCCGGCCTGCTGCCGCTGCCGGTGCTGTTCATGGTGGCGTTCAGTATTGCCATGATCGTCAACTACCCTTGCCTGCAAATGCAGAAAGATCGTGTCGCGGCCCACGCCGGCAGCGTGCTGTCGGTGGTCAGTCTGATCTTCGCGGCGGGCATTTTCACCGGTATCCTGTCGGGCACCGGCATGGTCGATGCCATGTCGAAAAGCCTGCTGGCGGTGATCCCTGATTTCCTCGGCCCGTACCTGGCGGTGATCACGGCGCTGGTGAGCATGCCGTTCACGTTCTTCATGTCGAACGACGCGTTCTACTACGGTGTGTTGCCGGTGCTGTCCGAAGCGGCCAGCCATTACGGCATCACCGCAGTGGAAATGGCCCGTGCCTCGATCGTCGGCCAGCCGGTTCACCTGCTGAGCCCACTGGTGCCGTCGACGTACCTGCTGGTGGCACTGGCGGGGATCGAATTCGGCGATCACCAGCGTTTCACCCTGAAGTGGGCAGTGCTGGTCTGCCTGTGCATACTGGTCGCAGCCTTGCTGTTGGGGACTTTCCCGCTGTTCAGCACGTTGTAACGGCACCAAACTCACCAGGACGCCAGCTGATTGCTGGCGTCCTGGTTTAACACTCGCTCAAAGGAATACACATGGAATGGCTGACCAACCCTGAGATCTGGGTTGCCTTCTTCACCCTGACCGCCCTGGAAATCGTTCTGGGCATCGATAACATCATCATGATTTCGATCCTGGTCAGCCGCATGCCCAAACACATGCAGCAGCGCACCCGGATCTTCGGTCTTGGCCTGGCCATGATCACGCGGATCCTGTTGCTGCTGTCGATCACCTGGGTCATGCGTCTCACCGCCGACCTGTTCGAAGTGTTCGGCCAGGGCATTTCCGGTCGCGACCTGATCCTGTTCTTCGGTGGCCTGTTCCTGCTGTGGAAAAGCTCCCAGGAGATGTACCACGCACTGGAAGGTGAAGACGAAAGCGACGAGACGCCCGGCGGCAAGGGCGGCAATTTCCTCTACACCATCATCCAGATCGCGATCATCGACATCGTGTTCTCGCTGGACTCGGTGATCACCGCCGTCGGCATGGTTTCCCACGTGCCTGTGATGGTCGCGGCAATCATCGTGGCAGTGCTGGTGATGATGTTGGCTTCGGGCAAGATCAGCGAGTTCATCGATAAGCACCCGTCGCTGAAAATGCTCGCGCTGTCGTTCCTGCTGGTGGTCGGCACCGTGCTGATTGCCGAGTCGTTCGACGTGCACGTACCGAAAGGCTACGTCTACTTCGCCATGGCGTTCTCGCTGGCGGTCGAAGCGATCAACATCAAGCTGCGCACCGCCATCGCGAAAAAACGCAAACAGCAGGATCCGGTGAAACTGCGCAAGGATATTCCGGGTCAGTGACCCGAACGCTGCGCAACAGATCAAAGGGCCTTCGGGCCCTTTTTTCATGGCTGCATGAACCTGTTTTCATGACACTTTTGTTTCAATCCCCGCTTTAGCTGTGCAATGCTGGCGCCCAGACCGTTAGCCAACTACAGCTTAAGTATCAGAACGTAGAAATTGCGCGGTACCGTCAACTTGCCCCTTTGGGGCGCTGCTATTACAGGGGGTCTGCATGCTAACCCTGCTCAATCTGCTCTCTGCCGTGGCCCTGCTGATCTGGGGCACGCACATCGTCCGAACCGGCATCCTGCGGGTGTACGGCACCAATCTGCGCCACGTGATCGGCCAGAACATGTCCAAACGCTGGCTGGCCTTTGTCGCCGGCATCCTCGTGACCGCGATGGTGCAGAGCAGCAACGCCACCGCCATGCTCGTGACGTCCTTTGTCGGTCAGGGCCTGATGGCGTTGACCCCGGCCCTGGCGACCATGCTCGGCGCCGACGTCGGTACGGCGCTGATGGCGCGGGTGCTGACGTTCGACCTGTCGTGGCTGTCGCCGCTGCTGATTTTCATCGGGGTGATTTTCTTTCTCTCGCGCAAACAGACCCGGCTCGGGCAGATGGGCCGTGTGGCCATCGGGTTGGGGCTGATCATCCTGGCGCTGCAACTGATCGTCGAGGCCGCTGCGCCGATCACCCATGCCCAAGGAGTGAAAGTGATTTTCGCGTCACTGACCGGCGATATCCTGCTCGACGCCCTGGTCGGCGCGCTGTTCGCGATGATTTCCTACTCCAGCCTGGCGGCCGTGCTGCTGACCGCCACGCTCGCCGGCGCTGCGGTGATCAGTCTGCCGGTGGCGATCGGTCTGGTGATCGGCGCCAATATCGGCAGCGGCGTGCTGGCGTTCATGAGCACCAGCATGCAGAACGCCGCCGGCCGGCAAGTGGCGCTGGGCAGCCTGCTGTACAAGCTGATCGGGCTGTTGCTGATCATTCCGGTGCTCGACCCGCTGGTGCACTGGATCGACAGCCTGGATTTCAGCCCGCAGGAAATGGTCATCGGCTTCCACCTGCTCTACAACACGGCGCGCTGCCTGATCCTGCTGCCGAGCGTCGGGCCGATGGCACGGCTGTGCGCCTGGCTGCTGCCGGAGCGCCCGGAGGTCAATGGCACCGCCAAGCCGCGTCACCTCGACGCAACCGCCCTGGTCACGCCGAGTCTGGCACTGGCCAACGCCGCCCGAGAAACCCTGCGCATGGGCGACCTGATCGACAACATGCTTGACGCGACCCTCGACGTGCTGCGCGGCAAGCAGACCGCCGTCACCCAGGAAATGCGCAAGCTGACCGATGACGTCGAAGCGCTGTACAGCGCGATCAAGCTGTACCTGGCGCAAATGCCTCGTGAGGATCTCGGCGAACAGGACAGTCGGCGCTGGGCGGAGATCATCGAGCTGGCGATCAACCTCAAACTCGCCAGCGACCTGATCGAACGCATGTTGCGCAAAGTGCAGCAGCAGAAGACTTCGCAACGCCGCTCGTTCTCCGAGGACGGGCTGGAAGAACTGGCCGGCCTGCAACAGCAATTGATCGCCAACCTGCGGCTGGGGCTGTCGGTGTTCCTCAGCGGCGACAAGGAAAGCGCACGCCAGCTGCTGCGCGAGAAACGTCGCTTTCGCGCACAGGAACGGCGTCTGGCCCACGCCCATGTCAGCCGGTTGCAACGTAAGATCGTGCAGAGTATCGAGACCAGTTCGTTGCACCTGGAGTTGATTGCCGACATGAAACGCCTTAACTCGCTGTTCTGCAGCAGCGCCTATGTGGTGCTGGAAACTTCCGATACCGGCGCGCTGGCGGCGGACGATATGGCAGACATCACGCATTCGCCTTGAACGTCTGGGGTTGTGGTCAGTCAGTAACTCAAGGTTCGGCCTCGCGGCCGGACTGACGACACGGATCTCCAATTCAGCCGTATGGAAGCTCGTTATGCGTTGCCTGTTGTTCGCCTGTCTGTTGCTCGGTTCCCTGCCCGCCTTTGCCCTGGATCGTTTTCAGGTCGAAGGCTATGCGCTGCCCAACGGTCTGCAATTGCTGCTCAAGCCCGGCACCGAGCGTGGGCATGTGGCGATCCGCTTGGTGATCGGCGTCGGTCTCGATGATTTCGACTGCAATGAAAAAGAGCTGCCGCACCTGCTCGAACACTTGCTGTTCAGCGGCATCGACGCCACCGGCGAAGGTGGCCTCGAAGAACGCATGCAGGCCCTCGGCGGCGACTGGAACGCCTTCACCAGCAACGCCGACACCACCTTCGTCATCGAAGCCCCGGCGAAAAACCAGCGCAAGGTCCTCGACCTGCTGCTGGATCTGCTGACCCAGACCCGCTTCGACGACAACGCGATCAACGCCGCCAAACGCGTGGTCGAGCGTGAGGACGGCGGCCATTACACCCGGCTGCAACGCTTTCTCGACCGGCAGGATCTGGGCCACACCGCGAGCAATCAGCTGGCAGTAGAGCTGGGCCTGAAATGCCCTCAACGGGCCGAAGTCGATGGCCTGACCCGCGAACAGCTGGAGAAGGTGCGCAAGGCCTGGTACGCGCCGAACAACATGACCCTGATTGTCGTTGGTGACCTCGATAAATTGCTGCCGGCCTATCTGGAACGGGCGTGGGGCGCGCTGGAAGCGGTCGACCCGAGCGAACACCGTCCGTTGCCGGACATCCGCGCCAGCGCCGCCCACGAACGCACGATCACTCGCGGCTTCATCGGCAACAGCGCCAAGCTGCACTGGCTGGTGCCGGAGCCGGTGCTGGACGATCAGTACGACGAAACCTTCGACCTGCTCAAGGAATATCTGGAGTGGGCGCTGTATCGCCAATTGCGCCTGAACCACGGTTTGTCCTACGGGCCGTGGGCCGAGCGCGAAGTGTTCGGCGGCGTGGGTTTCATGAGCCTCAACGCCGATCTGGATCGCAGTGATATCGCCGAAGCCGAACAAGTGCTGGAAGACCTCAAGGCCGACCTGCTGAAAAACGGCCTCGACGCCGACACCTTCAATCGCCTCAAACAAGCCGCCATCGCCCATCAGGCCTGGGCCGTGCAAGGCACCAGCGCCATGGCCGACTATTACTGGAGCGCCCTTGGCGACTACGAGGATGGTCGCTTCGCCGATCCTGCGCGGGAGCTGCAAGGCGTGACGCTGGAGGCGGCGAACAAGGCCATGCGCGAGTTGCTGCTGCAACCGGGCTATCTGCGGATCGAGAAACCGCTGCTCAGCGACGATCAGGTGTTGTGGCTGCTGGCGGGCGGATTGGGCGTGCTGGTGCTGATGCTGCTCGGCTGGCGCCTGCATCGACGCAAATCCGTGCATCCAGACTGACCGGCAGCCTCGCCACGCGGCCCGGCGGGCGGTACTCTGTCGGGGTTTTTTCCTCGACTGTCGTGAACCGCCCAAATGTCTAAATTGACCCTCCTGATCCAGCGCATTCTCGAACTGATGAAGCGCTACCCCGGGGTCATTGCGCTCGGCGGTTTCATCTCCGGGGTCGGCAGTTTCATTCTGGTCGACCGGCAACAGGGGCTGGCGAGCTGGATCACCACGATCATGCTGCTGAGCTGGATCTGGCTGATGCTGGAAAACAGCCTGACCAGGCTGTTCACGCGGATCTTCAAACGGGAAATTCCTCAGCCGCTGCTGCGTTACGCGACGCAGATGATCCACCAGGAAAGCCTGTTTTTCGTCCTGCCGTTCTTCTTCATCACCACCACCTGGAACAGTGGCCAGCTGTTTTTCACCGGGCTGCTGTGCATCGCGGCGCTGATTTCGATCGTTGACCCGCTCTACTACAAATGGCTGGCGCCACGGCGCTGGGCGTTCCTTGCGCTGCACACCCTGACCCTGTTCGCCGCCCTGCTCACGGCGCTGCCGGTGATCATGCACCTGACCACCTCGCAGAGCTTCAAATGGGCGCTGGGGATTGCGGTGGTGTTGTCGTTCCCGAGCCTGGCGTCGATCTTCCCGATCCGCACGGTGCGCAATGCCTTGGCGATCCTGTGTATTACGGTCGGGATTGGTGGCGTGGGCTGGGTTCTGCGTTCGTGGGTGCCGCCGGCAACGTTGTGGATGACCGACGTGGCGATCAGCACTCAGGTGCAGGACCGGGTTCCGGGCGCCAGCCTCGAGGAAGTCAGCGCCGAGCAGATCCGTGGCGGCGGGCTCTATGCCTACACCGCGATCAACGCGCCGCGCGGGCTTGATGAGCGGATTTATCACGTGTGGCAGTTCAACGGCAAAGAGGTCGACCGCATCGCCCTCGACATCCACGGCGGACGCAAGGAAGGCTACCGGGCCTGGACCCACAAGCAGAACTTCCCCGGCAACCCGGCGGGCAAATGGCAGGTGCGGGTGTTGACCGAGGACGGTCAGGTGATTGGCGTGCTGCGCTTCGAGGTCACGGACAGCACACCGACCAAAGAAAAGTAACCGGGTTCGTGCTATTACGTATGCCAGCGTATTCAGCCGAACAAGCACGGAGCTTATGACCAGCAGCCCAATGACCGGCAGTGCCCGCCTGGACACCTCGATCACCCCTGCCCGCCTGCGGGTGACCGGGGACTGGACGCTTGCCCACTACGCCGACCTCAAGCAACTGAGCGAAACGCTCCACGGCCAATACGACGCCAACACCCCCATCGATCTCAACGGCCTCGGTGCCCTCGACACCGCCGGCGCGTCGCTGCTCGTCGAACTGCTCGGCTCCGAGCGGCTGGGAAAATCCGCCGAACACCCCGACTGCACGATTTCCAGCGCCGACCGCGCCTTGCTGCAAACCGTGTATCGCTCGCTGACCGACTTCTGCGTGCCGATCAAGGAACCGGAAATCAGCGTCAGCGTGCAATTGCTGACGCGCATCGGCCGGGCCGTCGACACGGTCTGGCAAGACACCCTGCAATTGCTCGGCTTCGTTGGCCTGATCCTCGAAACCATCGCCCGCAGCCTGTTCCGGCCCAAGCGCTGGCGGATCACGCCGATGATCGCGCACATCGAACAGACCGGCCTCGACGCTGCGCCCATCGTCGCGTTGCTGACCTTTCTGGTGGGCGCGGTGGTGGCGTTCCTCGGGGCGACGGTGCTGGCCAGTTTCGGCGCCAGCGTGTTTACCGTGGATCTGGTTGGTTTCGCCTTTTTGCGCGAGTTCGGCGTGTTGCTCACGGCGATCCTCATGGCTGGCCGCACCGCCAGTGCCTTTACCGCGCAGATCGGCTCGATGAAGGCCAACGAGGAAATCGACGCCATTCGCACCCTCGGCCTCGATCCCATGGAATTGCTGGTGGTGCCGCGAGTGCTGGCGCTGCTTGTGGCGCTGCCGATGCTGACCTTCCTCGCGATGATCTGCGGGATCGTCGGTGGCGCAGTGGTCTGCGCGGTGTCGCTGGATATCTCGCCGGCGATGTTCCTGTCGCTGCTGCAAAGCGACATAGGGATTCAACATTTCCTGGTCGGCCTGGTCAAAGCTCCGATCTTTGCGTTCCTGATCGCCGCCATCGGCTGTCTGGAAGGTTTCAAGGTCAGCGGCAGCGCCGAATCGGTCGGCGCCCACACCACCTCCAGCGTGGTGCAATCGATCTTCGTGGTGATCGTGCTCGATGCGGTCGCCGCGCTGTTTTTCATGGAGATGGGCTGGTGAGTCGTCTACCCCGCGCGCCCTCCGAGGCGGTGATCGAAGTCCGTGGCCTGTGCAATCGCTTCGGCAGCCAGAGCGTGCACGAGAACCTCGACCTCGATTTGTACAAAGGCGAGATCCTGGCCGTGGTCGGCGGCTCCGGCAGCGGCAAATCGGTGTTGCTGCGCAGCATCGTCGGCTTGCGCCGGCCCAGCGAAGGCATGGTCAAGGTGTTCGGCCAGAACCTGCCGAGCCTGCCGGAGCATGAGCGTTCGCTGATCGAGCGGCGTTTTGGCGTGCTGTTCCAGAAAGGCGCGCTGTTCTCGTCGCTGACAGTCACCGAGAACGTTGCCCTGCCCCTGATCGAACACGCCGGTCTCAGCCGCGACGATGCCGAGCATCTGGCGGCCGTGAAGCTGGCGCTGGCCGGGCTGCCGCTGTCGGCAGCGGACAAGTACCCGGCCTCGCTGTCCGGCGGCATGATCAAACGCGCGGCGCTGGCCCGGGCGCTGGCGCTGGACCCGGACATCCTGTTTCTCGACGAACCCACCGCCGGCCTCGATCCGATTGGCGCGGCGCAGTTCGACCAATTGATCCTGACCCTGCGCGACGCGCTGGGCCTGAGCGTGTTTCTGGTGACCCACGACCTCGACACGCTCTACACCATCACCGACCGCGTCGCGGTATTGGCGCAGAAGAAGGTGCTGGTGGCCGGTCCCATCGACGTGGTCTCGGAAACCGACGACGCGTGGATTCACGAATACTTCCACGGCCCTCGCGGCCGCTCGGCGCTGGACGCCGCCAAACAGTTCAACGAGGTCTGACATGGAAACCCGAGCCCATCATGTATTGATCGGCCTGTTCACGGTGATTGTGGTGGCGGGCGCCCTGCTCTTCGGTCTGTGGCTGGCCAAGTCCAGCGTCGACACCGAGTTCAAGGATTACGAAATCGTCTTCAACGAGGCGGTCAGCGGCCTGTCCCGGGGCAGCCCGGTGCAGTACAGCGGAATCAAGGTCGGCGATGTGGTCAGCCTGCGCCTCGACCCGCAGGACCCGCGCCGGGTGCTGGCGCGGATTCGCCTGGCGGGCGACACGCCGGTCAAGGAAGACACCCAGGCCAAACTGGCCCTGGCCGGGATCACCGGCACCTCGATCATCCAGCTCAGCGGTGGCACGCCAGAGAGCCCGAAACTCAAAAGCCATGACGGAAATCTGCCGACCATCGTCGCCTCGCCCTCGCCGATCTCGCGACTGCTCAATGACAGCAACGACCTGATGAGCGGAGTCAGCACTCTGCTGAGCAACGCCAATCAGATGTTCTCCGCCGACAACATCGAGCGCGTGAGCAAAACCCTCCAGCATCTGGAACAGACCACCGGCTCGATCAACGATCAGCGCGGCGACCTGCGCCAGGCCATGCAGCAACTGGCGACGGTGGGCAAGCAGGCCGGCAGCATGCTCGAACAGACGTCCGCGCTGATGCGCAACGCCAACGGTCTGCTCAACGATCAGGGCAAGCAGGCCTTGGGCAGTGCTGAACAGGCGATGAAATCCCTGGAGCAAAGCAGCGCCACCATCAACGGCCTGCTCAGCAAGAACCAGAATTCCCTCGACAGCGGCATGCAGGGCCTCAACGGTCTGGCCCCGGCGATCCGCGAACTGCGTGAAACCCTGAACTCGCTGCGCGCCATTTCCCAACGCCTGGAGGCCAACCCCAGCGGTTACCTGCTGGGCAGTGACAAGAACAAGGAGTTCACGCCATGAAGCTGACTCACCTCGCCCTCCTCGCCGGCTTCACGCTGATTAGCGCGTGCTCGATCCTGCCAAAGTCCGAGCCGCTGGATGTCTATCGCCTGCCGGCGGTACAGGCGCCCGCCTCGGCCAGCTCGGCATCCACGCAGCACTGGTCGCTACGGTTGAACAAATTGCAGGCCAGCGAGGCGTTGAACCGGCCGGGCATCGCGGTGATTCCCCAGGGTGACGTGATCAGCACTTATAAAGCCTCGCGCTGGAGCGATCCGGCGCCGGTGCTGGTGCGTAATCGGTTGCTGGATGGGTTCCAGCGTGACGGGCGTATATCGCTGTTGAGCACCGACGACAGCAATTTCCAGGCGGATCTGGAATTGGGTGGCAGCCTGCAGGCGTTTCAGACCGAGTATCAGGGCACGCAGGCCAGCGTCGTGGTGCGGGTCGATGCGTTGCTGGTGCGCGGTTACGACCAGCGGATTCTCGCCAGTCGCCGCTTCGAGGAGCGTCAGCCGCTCAATGATGTGAAGGTCCCGGCGGTGGTGGCCGGATTCGGTCAGGCCAGTGATCGCCTCACCGCGAAGGTGGTGGCGTGGGCGGTGGAGCAAGGGCAGAAAGTTGCCCCACCTGCCCGGCCTTGAGCCTTAACCGAAGAACCAGTAGCAGACGCCGATAGCGCCGAGTACGCCCGCGAGTTCGGCCAGCAGCGCGCAACCGACGGCATGGCGGGCGCGCTGGATGCCTACGGCGCCGAAGTACACTGCCAGCACATAGAACGTGGTTTCGGTGCTGCCCTGAATGGTCGCGGCCACCAGCGCCGGGAAGCTGTCCACGCCCGAGGTCTTCATCGTTTCGATCAGCATCGCCCGGGCGGCGCTGCCGGAGAACGGTTTGACCATCGCAGTCGGCAGCGCATCGACGAAGCGCGTGTCCCACCCTGCCCACTCCACCAGATGGCGGATGCCGTCGAGGCCGAAGTCCAGCGCGCCCGATGCGCGCAATACGCCGATCGCGCAGAGCATCGCCACCAGATACGGCAGCAGGTTCTTGGCGACGTCGAAACCTTCCTTCGCGCCTTCGACGAACGCCTCGTAGACCTTTACCTTGCGCAAGGCGCCGATCACCAGGAACAGCATGATCAGGCCGAACAGCGTCAGGTTGCCGAGGATCGACGACAGCCCCGCCAATGCGGTGGCCGACATCGTCGCGAGCAACGCCATGAAGCCGCCGAGAATCAGCGCGCCGGGAATCAGGTAAGCCAGCACCACCGGGTCCCAGACCCGCAGGCGCTGCATGAACGCCACCGACAGGAAGCCGACGATGGTCGAACAACTGGTGGCCAGCAGGATCGGCAGGAACACCAGCGTCGGGTCCGGCGCGCCTTGCTGGGCGCGGTACATGAAGATCGTCACCGGCAGCAGAGTCAGGGAAGATGCGTTGAGCACCAGGAACAGGATTTGCGCGTTGCTGGCGATGGTCGAGCTGGGGTTGAGCTCTTGCAGCGCCTTCATGGCCTTGAGGCCGATCGGCGTGGCGGCGTTGTCCAGACCCAGGCCGTTGGCGGCAAAGTTCAGGGTGATCAGACCGATGGCCGGGTGACCCGCCGGCACTTCCGGCATCAGCCGCAGGAACAGCGGGCCCAGCGCTTTGGCCAGCCATTCGACGATCCCGGCCTTCTCGGCGATGCGCAGGAAACCCAGCCACAGGGTCAGCGTGCCGAACAGCAGCACCATGACCTCGACCGACAGCTTGGCCATGGCAAAAATGCTTTCCACCATCGCCGCGAAGATCCCGGCGTTGCCGCCGATCAGCCATTGCCCCAGCGCCGAAACGGCTGCCACGATGAAGAAGCCAAGCCACAGGCCATTAAGCATCAGTCAAATCCCCCGGAAGATGCGGCGAATGATAGCGGGGTCGCCAGAAACGACAAACCCCGGATTTCTCCGGGGTTTGTCAGGGCGCCTGGCGGGCGGGGATCAGTTGTTCGAAACGTCACCGGCCGGCAGTTTTTCCTTGCTGCGCCAGTGCGGCAGCGAGTTCCAGTAGCGCTGACCCTTGGCGTCGTCGTACATGCCTTCCCAACGAGCGATGACCAGTACGGCGAGGGCGTTGCCGATCACGTTCAGGGCGGTACGCGCCATGTCCATCACACGGTCGACACCGGCGATGAACGCCAGGCCTTCCAGCGGAATACCGACGCTGCCCAGAGTGGCCAGCAGTACCACGAAGGACACGCCCGGCACGCCGGCGATACCTTTGGAGGTCACCATCAGGGTCAGGACCAGCAGCAGTTGCTGGCTGATCGACAGGTCGATGCCGTACAGCTGGGCAATGAAGATGGCGGCGATGGACTGGTACAGGGTCGAACCGTCGAGGTTGAACGAGTAGCCGGTCGGTACCACGAAGCTGCAGATGGCTTTCGGTGCGCCGTAGGCTTCCATCTTCTCGATCACGCGTGGCAGCACGGTTTCCGAGGAAGCGGTGGAGTAAGCCAGGACCAGCTCATCCTTGAAGATGCGCATCAGCTTGATCACCGAGAAACCGAACATCTTGGCGATCAGGCCCAGAATCACGAAGGCGAAGAAGGCGATGGCGACGTAAACCAGGATCACCAGTTTGGCCAGCGGCAGCAGCGAGGCGAAACCGAAGTTGGCTACGGTCACCGCGATCAGTGCGAATACGCCGATCGGGGCGTAGTTCATGATCATGTGGGTGACTTTGAACATGCTTTCCGAGACGCCCTGGAACATCTTCACCAGCGGCTCGCGCAGGTCCGACTGCAGGCTCGACAGACCGAGACCGAACAGCACGGAGAAGAAGATGATCGGCAGCATTTCGCCGCGGGCCATGGCCGCGAAGATGTTCGACGGGATCAGGTTGAGGATGGTCTCGATGAACGCGTGTTCATGCTGCACTTCGGCGGCGGTCGCCTGGTACTTGGAGATGTCCACAGTGCCCAGGGTGCTCATGTCGATGCCGGCACCCGGATGGAACAGGTTGGCCAGCAGCAGACCGACGACGATGGCGATGGTGGTGACGATTTCGAAGTAGATGATGGTCTTCAGGCCGATACGCCCGAGCTTCTTGGCGTCGCCCACGCCGGCGATGCCGACGATCAGGGAAGAGATGACGATCGGGATCACGATCATCTTGATCAGACGGATAAAGATATCGCCTGCCGGTTGCAGGACGTTGCTGATCCACCAGGCCTTCTCGGCACTGAAATGGTTGAGCAACGCACCGATTGCAATCCCCAACACCAGACCGATGAGGATCTGCCAGGCGAGGCTAAGCTTTGCCTTCTTCATTATCTTTACCCTTACTTGCGTTTGACTCAGGCACATGCAGGAACTGGAACGCTCTTTAGCGGAAAAGTCTGTGCATCTGCCTCCGTATAAGGTGCCCCGAAGCGCGTGTTTACGGCTCTCCGGCAGGCGAAAAAAGGCGCAACTATTCCGATGCAAGGTTGCGCCGTCTAATGCCGTAAACGCCTACCCTATGCCGAATCGGCATGAGCTTTTTTAAATGAAACTGGCGTCCCAACCGGTTCGAATACGACATTTCGGCAGGCATAAGTGCCGTGAACCGGCCATTACAGCGTAGGTTGGTTATTTTTTGAACGAGTGATTTCGACGAAAAATTTAGGAAAAAGCCTACGTTCGGAAACTAAAAGTCCCACTTACTCGATCGACTCTTTCTCGATATACGGTCGCGAAGAAACACCGCGAAATGCTTTCGCACGCAGTGTGAGCGATAAAAAAGACGAGCAGAACGCTCTGGATCAACGTTTTGTCACGTTGAAAGCTCAGCGCAAGTCCGTCGAACCGCTCCGGTTGGCGAACTTGCGTCGCAGCTTTTACCCTGACCCGGCCCTCATCGCAGGCACTCCCTGTACCCGTAGGTCACTCCGACCCTGCAACAGTCAGAACGTCCCGGCCCCCTGGTCATGCACCGGCCTTCCTCGGGCGGGTGCAATGGAGGACAGCCTTTCAGCTGCCCTCATGTTCAATACCAGTTCGGATCTTTCTTCAGCGTTTCCATCAACAGATCCTGCATGCCCTGGTCGGGCTTGCCGAGGAAGCGGTAGGTGGCATGTCGCGTTGGCGACTTGTCGGCCGGCAGTCCTTCGGGCACATCGACCAGCATGGCGTAAGCGTGTTTCTTGTCGAAGCTGAAGGCGACGATCAGGCGATGGTTGAGGCATTTGTCCTGCGATTCGCAGAGCGGCCCCACCAGATACTGATCGCCATCTTCAGTCACGGCGTTCATCTGTTGGTCCGGCGCGCCGGAGAGGTTCATCACCCATTCCGGCAGGCGTTCTTCCTTCTTCACCACGCCTTCCCAGGTTTCCCTGTATTGCGGGTCGGAACTCAACAGTTCGTTGACCCGCGCCTGGCCGTCATTGGCCGCCATCGCCATGGCACTACCGCCCAGTAGCAGGGCGGCTGCCAGTGTCTTTAAACCCTTCATGTTCAACCTCGACCGCGACGGCCAAAGAAGAAGGAAGCGATGAACATCACCAGGAACACGACAAAGAGAATCTTGGCGATACCCGTGGCGGTGCCCGCGATACCACCGAAGCCCAGTACTGCAGCGATGATGGCAATGATCAGGAATGTGATTGCCCAGCTCAACATGGTGATTCTCCTTGCTTCTATTTAGGGGTGTTGCCGGTCTCGGCGCGGGGGCGCCCAGATTCGTTGATCAGAAAACCCAGCGTTCTTCACGGGGCATGTCGCCCAGTGGCTGTGGCTGGTCGACGTCCATCATGCGCATCGCGCCGTTGTCGGCCTGGCTGCTGCTGACCGCGCTGAAGTGCGTCTGCGTCGCGTGTTGCATGGAAATCAGGGGCTCAGGTTGCTGACTGTGTTCCCAGCGCAGGTATTGCTGGCAGGCGATCAGCGTGATCAACAGCGCAAGTGCGCCAAACAGGGCCTGCTGCAAGTGCAGTGGCGAGATACGTATTTGGGCGGCACGTGGGCGAGTCATCCTGGGTTCCTCACTCTTATTCGGTTGGGGCAGTGCATTTCTGCCCGGGCTGAGAGAGGTATTGCAGCCTGCATGCCAGCTTTTTTGTTTGAAAAAATCCAATAAAATCAGCTAGTTACAGATGGTGTGAAAATTCCTGACGACGCATCCTGCACGATGGTCCGCGCAGGGTCGTGCGTAATGCACGATTATTTCGTAGGAGAAATCATTCTTTTTGAATTGAGGGCAGGGTGCGGATGTCAGAAAAGGACGCAGGCAAATGCCTGAAAAACGCGAATTGTTTAAAAATTCAACAAAATCAGCGGATTAGCCGTGAGGGCAGGAGAGAGCTACCCTGCTATGACCGGAATCGATCAGAATCAACCATGCAACTTGCCCGATTTTTCCGGGACTAACCCAAGACATTCACTTATGGAGCGTAGGAAAAATGGAATCAGCCACTGAGCACCAAGGCCGCATTCTGCTGGTGGACGATGAATCCGCCATCCTGCGAACCTTCCGTTATTGCCTGGAAGACGAAGGTTATACCGTCGCCACTGCCAACAGCGCGGCCCAGGCTGACGCGCTGTTGCAACGTCAGGTGTTCGACCTGTGCTTCCTCGATTTGCGTCTGGGCGAAGACAATGGTCTCGATGTATTGGCGCAGATGCGCATTCAGGCGCCGTGGATGCGGGTCGTGATCGTTACCGCTCATTCGGCCGTCGACACGGCGGTGGACGCGATTCAGGCCGGCGCTGCCGATTATCTGGTCAAGCCGTGCAGCCCGGATCAATTGCGCCTGGCGACCGCCAAGCAGCTTGAAGTACGTCAGCTTTCGGCGCGTCTGGAAGCCCTCGAAGGTGAGATCCGCAAACCCAAGGACGGCCTCGATTCCCACAGCCCGGCGATGAAAGTCGTACTCGAAACCGCGCGGCAAGTGGCGGGCACCGACGCCAACATTCTGATCCTCGGCGAGTCCGGCACCGGTAAAGGTGAACTGGCCCGAGCCATTCACGGCTGGAGCAAGCGCGAGAAGAAATCGTGCGTGACCATCAATTGCCCGTCGCTGACTGCCGAACTGATGGAAAGCGAGCTGTTCGGTCACAGTCGTGGCGCGTTCACCGGGGCCAGTGAAAGCACGCTGGGTCGGGTTAACCAAGCCGATGGCGGTACGCTGTTTCTCGACGAGATCGGCGATTTTCCACTGACATTGCAACCCAAGTTGCTGCGTTTCATTCAGGACAAGGAATACGAGCGGGTAGGGGATCCGGTCACCCGCCGCGCCGATGTGCGTATTCTTGCCGCCACCAATCTCAATCTTGAGGACATGGTGCGTGACGGGCGTTTCCGTGAAGACTTGCTCTATCGCCTGAACGTTATCACCCTGCATTTGCCGCCGCTGCGCGAACGGGCCGAAGACATCCTGACCCTGGCCGACCGTTTCCTCGCTCGTTTTGTGAAGGAATATGCGCGTCCGGCCCGTGGCTTCAGCGACGAAGCTCGCGAAGCACTGCTGGGCTATCGCTGGCCCGGCAACATCCGTGAGCTGCGCAACGTGGTCGAGCGGGCGAGCATCATCTGCCCGCAGGAGCGTGTGGAAATCAGCCACCTCGGCATGGCCGAACAACCGGCGAACAACGCGCCACGGGTCGGCGCTGCACTGAGCCTCGACGAGTTGGAGAAAGCCCACATCGGCGCGGTACTGGCGACTGCCGGCACCCTCGATCAGGCCGCCAAGACTCTGGGGATCGACGCCTCGACCCTGTATCGCAAGCGCAAGCAGTACAACCTGTGAGCACCCGCCGATGAAACTGGCGATGAAGTTGCGGACCCGCTTGTTCCTGAGCATTTCCGCGCTGATCACCGTGGCCTTGCTCGGGCTGATGCTCGGGCTGGTCAGCGTGATGCAGATGGCCGGCACTCAGGAGGCGCTGATCCGCAACAACTTCGTCACCCTCGATCTGGGACTCAAGCTGCGCCAGACCCTCGGCGATCAACTGATCATGATGCTCGCCGAGAAGCCCGACCCCGTGGCGTTCGAAGCGTCCAAACAACGTTATTTCGAATTGCTCGACGAGGGCATCGCTCAAGAGCAGAAAAACGACAATCGCCAATACGGGTTCAGTCAGGCCAAAAGCGATTACTTGACCTTCCTCGAAGCGTTCGACGTGTCCCGCGATCCGGGCGCCGCCCTGAGCAGTGGTGGCGACTTGCGCGAGCGATTCAACACCCTGCGTAACGGTTTGATCTCAGAGCACAAGCACGCGCTGGATAACATCAATGCAGTCCAGCACGCCGCCCGTGACCGGGCGCTGCTGATTTCCGGCTTGCTCGGGTTGGTGGGGCTGGCGGTGCTGATCATCGGCTTCATCACCGCCCAAGGCATTGCCCGGCGTTTTGGTGCGCCGATCGAAGCGCTGGCGAAAGCCGCAGATAACATCGGCCAGGGCAATTTCGAAGTGACCCTGCCGGTGTCCTCGGCGATGGAAATCAATCTGCTGACCCGGCGCTTCGGGCTGATGGCCGAAGCCCTGCGCGAACACCAGGCGACCAATGTCGACGAATTGCTCGCCGGCCAGCAGCGCCTGCAAGCGGTACTCGACAGCATCGATGACGGCTTGCTGATGATCGACCGTCAGGGGCATCTGGAACACTTGAACCCGGTGGCCCAGCGGCAACTGGGCTGGGACAGCGACCGTTTCGGCGAGGGCCTGGGCACAGCGCTTCAGCGGCCGGAACTGGATGCACAACTGCAACTGGTGCTACGCGGCGGCACGCTTGAGCGGGCACCGGATGACTTGAGCATCGAGGTCGATGGCGAGTCGCGTCTGCTGACCTACAGCCTGACGCCGGTCAGCCATACCCAGGGGCATATCCTCGGTGCCGTCATGGTCTTGCATGACGTCACCGAACAGCGCGCCTTCGAACGGGTGCGCAGCGAGTTCGTGCTGCGCGCATCCCACGAATTGCGCACACCGGTCACGGGCATGCACATGGCATTCGGGCTGTTCCGCGAGCGGGCGAAATTTCCTCAGGAGTCACGCGAATCCGATCTGCTCGACACGGTTAACGAAGAAATGCAGCGCCTGATGCAGCTGATCAACGATCTGCTGAACTTCTCGCGCTATCAGAGCGGCTTGCAGAAGCTCACGCTGGCGCCGTGTTCCATCGAGGATCTGCTGGAGCAGGCGCGTTTGCGTTTCGCCGATTCGGCGGCGCAGAAGGGCGTTACCCTGCAGGTCGAAGCGCAGGGTCCGCTGCCGCGCTTGCAGGCGGATCAGGCGCAGCTCGATCGAGTTCTCGACAACCTGATCGACAATGCCTTGCGCCATACGGCGCGCGACGGTCTGATCCGCTTGCAGGCCCGGCGCCATGGCGAGCGGGTGATCATCAGTGTCGAAGATAACGGCGAAGGGATTGCCTACGGTCAGCAAGGGCGGATCTTCGAACCCTTCGTCCAGGTTGGCCGCAAGAAGGGCGGGGCCGGGCTCGGTCTGGCGCTGTGCAAGGAAATCGTCCAGTTGCACGGCGGGCGGATGGGTGTTTACTCGCGGCCGGGGCAGGGCACGCAGTTCTACATGGCGCTGGCGGTCTAGGCCTCGTCGTCGATCCGGCGGCCGGCGAGCCGCCGACCACGGGTGATCAGTTCGATGAACTGCACCGCGCTCAAGGCGTGGGCGAACAGCCAGCCTTGACCGAACTTCACGCCCTCGCTGCTCAGCAGCTCGGCCTGGGATTCGTATTCGATCCCTTCGGCGATCACCTTCAGGTCCAGCGCCTGGGCCATGTGAATGATGTGCGGCGCGACACCGCTGCTGGCAGCGTCATGGCCGAGGGCGTCGATGAATGCCTTGTCGATCTTCAGGCAGTCCACGGGCAAGGTTTGCAGGTACGCCAGGCTGCAATAGCCGGTGCCGAAATCGTCGATCAGCACCTGATGGCCGACATCCCGCAGCGCCTGCAGGTTTTCCCGGGCCACCACCACATCGATCAGGCCGCGTTCGGTCACCTCGAACGCAATCTGCCGCGCCGCGACCCGGTGCAGGGTCAGCAGCCGCGCCATGACCTGGCCAATGCGCGGGACCATCACGTCGCAGGCGGCCAGGTTCACCGAGATGTACAGCTGCGGGTTGGTTCGCAGCAATTGGCCCAACTGCTCAAGCAAGCGTTGCAGGACGAAGTCGGTCATCTGGCGAATCTGCCCGGTGTTCTCCGCCATCGGGATGAACAGGTCGGGGCTGGTCAGCGTGCCGTCCGGCCGGCGCCAGCGCAGCAGGGCTTCGGCGCCGACGCAGTTGCGGCTGTCGAGATCGAAGATCGGTTGATAGAGCACCTGCAACTCGCCCCGGCGGATCGCGCCGTGCAGCTCGGCATCCAGAGACTGGCGCTGGCGCACGATCCAGAACACCAGAACGCCCACCAGCGCACCGAGCACCAGACAGAACGGCACCATCCACCACCAGAGCTCCGGAATGTGCATGCCCGAGCGCGGGCTGATCAGCACCAGTTGGTATTCCGGGTTATCGGTGGGCATGCGGTAGATCAGGTGCGACTGGGTGACTTGCAGCGCATCCGGGGTTTTCGGCGGCCAGGGTTCAGTGGGTGGCCAGGCTTGTGGAACGCCGAGCACCGGAATCGCCCGGGACCCGTGATCCAGCACCACCAGCAGACTGCTGCCGGGCGACAGGTCGACCATGTCGGTCAAATGCCCGCGTGAAGTGGCGACGCGAAAGTTGCCGCGCCCTAGCATCAGCGCCGCGCGGTTTTCATCGGGTTCGGTGGTGGTGTTCAGCCAGTAGCTGTAGGTCGGGCCCCTGATGTCGGGAGGGCGCACGACTGAAAGGCCCTCCTGGCGCGGACGGTTGGAACAGATCCGCGTGGCGTCCATGTAGGCCGCTTCATACACGAAGCGATAGTTGAACGTCACTTGCTGCAACGTGGCAATCATTTCGTCGTCGCAGCTGCGCAAGGGTTGGGCTTCGAGGTCGTCGAGGCTTTCGCGCAACTGGCCGAACAGTTGCTCCAGGCGCGCCAGGAACCGCTCGCCCTGAGCGTTCATTTCCTGGCTTTCGCTTTGTTCGACTTGGCGCATGGCCACGAACAGCCCGCCGGTGATCAGCAGGCTCGCACTGAGGACAGCCGCGATCATCGCCAGAAACCAGGGGCGATAAAACCAGCTACGCAGCGTCTCTCGGGTAGCAACCATCATGGATATCCGAAGAATTACCAATGAGTTATAGCTGCTGATTGCACTTTCGCCCTGACCGTCGGGCGGGCGTCATTATTTTGTCTGATTCAGCACCAGCAGCAACGCTGCCGTTTGCGCATCCGGCGTGCCGTCAAAGCGCGTAGGGCGGTAGTGCATCTGGAAGGCTGCGAGCACATGGCGGGTCGCCACATCCAGCTCGCCGGTCTGCGGCGTCGAGTAGCCCAGGCGCGCCAGTTGGCTCTGGAACCATGTAATGCTCGGCAGCTCGGCGTCGAACTGCGCCTGCTGGCGTGCCACCGCTTGTTCGTTGGGCCAGAGCCCCAGCCCTTCGGCCGCCAGGCGTTTCCAGGGGAACAGCGGCCCCGGATCGAGCTTGCGCAGCGGGGCGATGTCGCTATGGCCGATGATGTGGCGCGGGCTGATACCCTGGCGCTTGCTGATGTCCTTGAGCAGAACGATCAGCGATTGCACCTGGGCTTCGCTGTAGGGATACCAGAGGCGACCGGTCGGCGTGTCCTTGAAGCCCGGATTGACGATTTCGATGCCGATCGAGCTGGAGTTGAGCCAGGTACGGCCTTGCCATTCGCTTTCGCCGGCGTGCCAGGCACGCAGGTTTTCGTCCATCAGCTTGTAGATGGTGCCGTTTTTGTCGTCGCCGATCAGGTAATGGCTGCTGACTTCGCCGTGGGTCAGCAACTGCAGCGAGCGTTCGAGCGAGGCGGAGGTGTAGTGCACGATCACAAACTGCACGCGACTGTCGTGATTGACCGAAGGATGGCTGGTGTCAAAACGCGGGCCGCTGGCACAACCGGCCAGGAGGATCAGCGACGCGAGGAGGGTAAAAAATTTCATGGCAGAGGGCAGTACACGCAAGACGATAATGCAACAGTGTAACGTATCGCCTTGCGCTTCGACGCTTAAAGGGCTGATTTAAACAATATGGAACAATTGCTCAGCCCAGCTCCACCCGGTTACGACCTGCGTTTTTCGCCCGGTAAAGCGCCTGATCGGCTCTTTTGAGTACCAGATCGCTGTGTTCTCCCGGCCGGAACGCCGCGAGTCCCATGGAAACGGTGATCGTGACGCGCTCGCCCTTGAAGTGAAACGGGCAGGCTTCGATGGAAGCGCGCAGGGTTTCAAGGAGTTTGGCGCCGACGGCCGGCGGTGTCGCCGGAAGCAGCAGGACAAACTCTTCACCGCCGAAACGAGCGATGAAATCGCTGCCACGCAGGCGTTTGCGCAGCACGGTCGCGATGATCTTCAACACCTTGTCGCCGGCCAGGTGGCCGTAGTTGTCGTTGATCCGTTTGAAGTGATCGAGGTCGAGCATGGCCAGGCTCAGGGTGTTGCCGTGCTGCTGCCATTGGGCGATTTCATGTTCGAGCCGTTCGGTCCAGGCCGCGCGGTTGGGGAGGCCGGTGAGCGGATCGATCAGGGCTTTCTGGCGCTGCTCTTCAAGGTGTTCGCGATAGCCCAGCGCTTCCTGCTCCATGTGCGCGACGCGCTCGGCCAGGCTTTTCAGGCGTCCGGCGACTTCCTGTTCCCGGGCGTCACGCTGTTTCTGATGCTGATCCATCGTGCCGAGCAGGCCCTCGAGATGGTTTTCCAGCACCTGCTTCAGATCGTCCAGATCGGCCGCTTCCTGCACGCTGTTCTGCAAGCCGTCGACCTGTTCACGGATCTGCGTGTCCATCGCCCGCGCCGCGGAGCTGTTGTCGGCGTGGCCTTCGCTGGCGGCCTGCAAATTGCTCTGGAACGCTTCGAGGCGTTCGTTGAGTTGCTGCAGATAAGCTTCGAATTCGTGCTGGCCGCTGTCGGTGATGGCCAGCATCAAGGTCGCCAGATCGTCGAGGATCGGCAGCAGTTCGTACCAGTTCAGACCGTTTTTCAGACGATCGCGCATCGCTTCGGCTTGCGGGCGGTGGCGCTCCGGCAAGGTCAGGTCGTCCAGCAGCCCGATCAGCGTGTCTTCGATGTGTTTGGCGACCGAGCTGTAGGACGGTTCCGGCGAGTCCGGCAGGGCGTAGAGGATGTCGTGTTCGGATTGCTCCGGATCGATTGCGGCCAATGCCTGGGCGATGGGGTCGGGCAGGGGCAGGCTGTCGAGGATCACCGGCGGCGGGGTATCGCCGGGGTGGATCAGTTCGTCCGGGTTGATGGCTGTTGGCACTGCTGGCGCGAAAACCGGAGGAGATGTGAAGGCTTGCGGCTCCGGTTCTGGCTCGGCGGGATCTGGTTCGCTGGCGGCGGTGGGGGCTTCGGCGAGGATTCTGGCCGGCTCAAAGGCCACTACCTCCGGCTCCGCATGGTACTCGGGGGTTGGCTCTGGAGTTTTCGCGGGTTCGGCCATGGGGGCGGCAACCGGTGCTTGGCTGATGGGCGCAGTGGCGACTGGTTCGGCGGTCGTGGCAGGCGGTTCCTGCAAGGGTGCGGTTTCATGCGTGACGGGCAGTTGCTCTGGCTTTGCGGGCGGTGCGGCCACGGCAGGCTGGGTCGCCGTCACAGGCGTTTCCTCGTTGTCGCGGCTGCCGAACAGGCGCTGCAACAAACCTGGGCGTCCCGGTTCCGCCGGGGTCTCCAGCTGGCTCAAGGCCTTGCCCTGCAAGCCGCTGAGCTCGCTGAGCAGCAGCGGCATTTCCCTTGCCTGACTCACCCGGCCGTCCAGTTGCTTGGCGAATTTCTTCAGTGGCTGGGCGACATCACGAGGCAGCGGGAGGGATTGCAGCTGAGTGACCAGCGCAGTCAGTGCGGTGCTGACCTGTTCGATCCGGGTTTCCCGGCGCTGCTCGGAATCGAGCACGGCTTTTTCCAGCCGCGGCAGCAGGGCGGCGAGGCCGGCGTCCATGTCATCGGTGCGCACCACGTCGCGCATCTCTTTCATGCACTGATCGACCACGCGGTCGGTGCCTTCCGCCGCCAGGGTGCTGCGCACCAGACCACGGCGCAGCAGGTCGAGCCGGGCGTCCCATCGACGTTCGAGCTTTTCCTGTTGTTCGATGCTTTTGAGGTATTTCTCTTTCCAGCGCTGGGCTTCGTCGCTCATTCAGGGGTTCCGCGAAGGGCAGTGCTCAACGCGGGCAATGCATCGGCCGTGAGCGAACCCGGCAGACGAATCTCTACCGCGACCGGCAGGTGATCGGAAATCGGTTGTGCCAGCACTTCGACCTTTTCCAGGGTCAAGGTCGGGCTGAGCAGAATATGGTCCAGGCAGCGCTGGGGGCGCCAGCTGGGGAATGTCGCTTCGAGTTGCGGGGCCAGCAGGCCGAGGTCGCGCAACGGCGAGTGTTGCAGCAGATCGCTGGCGTGGGTGTTCATGTCACCCATCAGCACTTGATGCTTGTAGCCGCCGATCAGTTCGCGGATGTAGGCCAGTTGCATGCTGCGCACCCGGGCGCCGAGCGCCAGGTGCATCATCACCACCACCAGCGCTTCCGGGCCTTCGCCAAAACGCACCAGAATTGCCCCGCGTCCCTTCGGACCCGGCAGCGGGTGGTCCTCGATCGCCCACGGCCGCAGGCGACTGAGCACGCCATTGCTGTGCTGGGCCAGTCGGCCAAGGTTGCGATTGAGTTGTTGATACCAGTAGGGGAAGGCGCCGAGCTGAGCCAGGTGTTCAACCTGATTGACGTAGCCTGAACGCAGGCTGCCGCCATCGGCTTCCTGCAGGGCGACCAGATCGAAGTCGCCGAGCAGATTGCCGATCTTTTGCAGATTGCCGGAGCGCCCGGGGTGCGGCAGCAGATGCTGCCAGCTGCGGGTCAGGTAGTGCCGATAGCGCTCGGTGCTGATGCCGACCTGAATATTGAAGCTGAGCAAGCGCAGACGGCTGTCTGCGGGCAGGCCCGTCGATTCCAGGTGATGCTCGTTGACCTGCGGATCATGCAGGCCAACGACGCGTTCGGCTCCCCAGCGGCGCATGGCGATTGCCGCGCTTAGTTGGCGGCTGCCTTGTTGGTCGCTCGCTCTTTGGCCACCAGTTGGTCAGCCAGTTTCAGCGCCTGTTCGGCACCACCGGCGGAGCCGATGTCGAAGCGGTACTTACCGTTGACGATCATGGTTGGAACGCCGGAGATTTCATATTTCTTGGCCAGCTCGCGGGCTTTCACGATCTGCCCCTTGATGGCGAACGAATCGAAGGTCGCCAGGAACTTGTCCTTGTCCACGCCTTGAGTGGCGAGGAAGTCGGCCATGTCGTTCTTGTCGGTCAGCTTCTTGTGTTCTTTCTGGATGGCGTTGAACACGGCAGCGTGCACGTTGTGCTCGACGCCCATGGCTTCCAGGGTCAGGAACATCTGACCGTGAGCGTCCCACGGGCCACCGAACATCGCAGGAATGCGCACGAAGTTGACGTCGGACGGCAGTTTTTCAACCCACGGATTGATCACCGGCTCGAATGCGTAGCAGTGCGGGCAGCCATACCAGAACAGCTCGACCACTTCGATCTTGCCAGGCACGGCGACCGGTACCGGGTTGCTCAGTTCGACATAAGGGGCAGCAGGGGCTTCGGCGGCCTGGGCGGTCACGCCGAACAGGCTGGCAGCGACGAGGGCGGCGCTGATGATCAGATTACGCATGCTTTACTCCTGGACAATTTTGGTCGCCTCGCGCGACCTGTTTTCAGACAGATCCTGGCGGGCATGAGTTCTGTAGTGTAACGGCAGCGGCCACAAAAAAGGGCGGCCAAAGCCACCCTTTTTATACTTGCTGCGACGGATTAATCGAGCGTTAACGTGGCAGGCGTTGGCCATCGCACGCAACGCTCGAATCGCGCGTCTTAGTGCAGGCCCTGAATGTAGCTGGAGACTGCCGCGATGTCTTCGTCGCTCAGCTTGCGGGCGATGGTGCGCATGGTCATCGCGTCGCCGTCGTTGCTGCGGCCGGCTTCTTCCTTGCGGAAATCGGTCAGTTGCTTGGCGATGTACTGAGCGTGTTGGCCACCCAGGTGCGGGAAGCCGGCGGCTGCGTTGCCGGCGCCGTTCGGCGAGTGGCAACCGGTGCAGGCTGGCAGGCCTTTCTCGAGGTTGCCGCCACGGAACAGGGCTTCACCGCGAGCGACGATCTTCGGATCGGCGGCGCCGACGCTGCCTTTCTGGCTGGCGAAGTAGGCGGCGATGTCGGCCAGGTCCTGATCGCTCAGGTTGGTCAGCAGGCCGGTCATTTCCAGAACGGTGCGCTTGCCCGACTTGATGTCGTGCAATTGCTTGGTCAGGTAGCGTTCACCCTGTCCGGCCAGCTTTGGAAAGTTTGGCGCCATGCTGTTGCCATCCGGGCCATGGCAGGCGCCGCATACGGCGGCTTTTGCCTGGCCTGCGGCTGCATCACCGGCAGCATGGGCGAAGCCTGAGATTCCCACGGTCAACAGCAGACTCACGATCAGTTTGTTCATCAGCTAATCCAACTACGGCTAAGGGTTAAGAGTTATGGACCGGGCTTACTCTCGCTCATCCAGAGGATGAGGGCCTGGTAATCCTCGGCACTGCAGTCCATGCACAAACCACGCGGCGGCATCGCCTTGAAACCCTGGGTCACGTGTTGCACCAGCGTCTCCATACCTTTCGCCAACCTCGGCGTCCAAGCTTCCTGATCGCCTCTTCTGGGCGCCATGGGTAGTTGGCCGGAATGACAGGCTCCACAAACACGGTTGTACACGGCTTCCGGATCCTGTGTAGCCTGTGCGCTGTAAAGCGGCATCAAGACTCCGGCAGCCAGCAGCCATTTCGTCATAAAACGACCTTTTCAGGGTTGAGAGCGTTCTGCGTTCTAATGCGCAATCAAGGTCTGTCGCTCTCGTGAACTTCATCCTTCGCTGGGACAAAGCACACACAAAATCTGCGGCATTATATACTGGCGTCACTGAAACGGAAGCGACACCGCGTTCCGCGCCTAATCCCGGCGCCGCCCACATCGGAAATCCCATGCAACTCAAGAATCCCATCCTCGGCCTGTGCCAACAGTCCACGTTCATGCTCAGTGCCGCCAAAGTCGATCAGTGCCCCGACGACGAAGGCTTCGAAGTGGCGTTCGCCGGTCGTTCCAACGCCGGTAAATCCAGCGCGCTGAACACTCTGACTCACGCCAGCCTGGCGCGCACCTCGAAAACCCCGGGTCGCACACAGCTGTTGAACTTCTTCAAGCTAGACGATGAACGGCGTCTGGTCGACCTCCCGGGCTACGGTTATGCAAAAGTACCGATCCCGCTCAAGCAACACTGGCAGCGTCACCTTGAGGCTTACCTCGGTGGCCGCGAGAGTTTGAAGGGTTTGATTCTGATGATGGACATCCGTCATCCAATGACCGACTTCGACCTGCTGATGCTCGACTGGGCCGTTGCGGCCGGCATGCCGATGCACATCCTGCTGACCAAGGCCGACAAACTGACCTACGGCGCAGCCAAGAACACACTGCTCAAGGTGCAGTCGGAAATCCGTAAAGGGTGGGGCGATCTGGTAACGATCCAGCTGTTCTCCGCCCCAAAACGCATGGGCCTGGAAGAGGCCTACACTGTGTTGGCAGGCTGGATGGAACTGGCAGATAAAGGCGCGGAAGCGGCGGCAGAGTAAGGGATTTCAAAACTGTCTGTGGTGCTGTCAGGCAAGGCAAAAGCATCGCTAAAACGGCCGGGGTCGCGCTCGACTTTAGGGGACCTAAATGAGCATTTTTAGCAGTGCTTTTAACGCAGCATGACGGCGCCACAGGCAGTTTTGAGGCAAAAAAAGCCCCGGACTTCATATGGGGAGGGAGAAGTTCCGGGGTTTAAGTTCCGAACCGCTAGGGCGGGGTTCAGATATCTGCCAACACTTAACACAACATAGGAGCATCGAAGGGCTTCACCAGCCATTCAGTATCTCTGAGTGCCCTGTTGCAAGATTAGTTCAGAATCTTTTCAAAAAACTTTGGAATAAGCTCAAGAACGATCAGGCCTAAGCACTTTTCGGTGCCTTTGCCGCGACGCTCGGTCGCGGCATAGTCCCGTCCCAGACGCCTCAGTGCGCCTCGTCCCAGTTGTTGCCAACCCCGACTTCCACCAGCAACGGCACGTCCAGTTTCGCCGCTTCGCTCATATACACGCGAATTTCTTCGCGAACCTGATCGACCAGATCCTCGCGGACCTCCAGCACCAGTTCGTCGTGCACCTGCAGGATGACTTTGGCGTCCAGCCCGGAAGCGCTCAGCCAGTTATCCACCGCCACCATGGCTTTCTTGATGATGTCTGCTGCGGTGCCTTGCATCGGCGCGTTGATTGCCGTGCGTTCGGCGGCAGCGCGTTCCTGCGGCTTGTTGGAGTTGATGTCCGGCAGGTACAGGCGACGACCGAAGATCGTTTCCACAAAGCCTTGGTCTGCTGCCTGGGCGCGGGTGCGATCCATGTATTCACGCACGCCCGGGTAGCGCGCGAAGTAGGTGTCGATGTAGGCCTTGGCGGTCTTTGTGTCGACGCCGATGTCCTTGCCCAGCTTCTGCGCGCCCATGCCGTAGATCAGACCGAAGTTGATCGCCTTGGCGCCACGGCGCTGGTCTGAGCTCACTTCGTTCAGCTCGACCTTGAACACTTCGGCCGCGGTGGCGGTGTGCACGTCCAAGTTGCTGCGGAAGGCGTTCATCAGGCCTTCGTCGCGGGACAGGTGGGCCATGATCCGCAGTTCAATCTGTGAATAGTCCGCTGCCAGCAGTTTGTAACCTTTCGGCGCAACGAAAGCCTGACGGATGCGTCGGCCTTCGGCAGTGCGCACCGGGATGTTCTGCAGGTTCGGATCGCTCGACGACAGGCGACCGGTCGACGCAACGGCCTGATGGTACGAAGTGTGGATACGCCCGGTGCGCGGGTTGATCTGCTCCGGCAGGCGATCGGTGTAGGTGCTTTTCAGCTTGCTCATGGAACGGTGTTCCATCAGCACTTTCGGCAAGCGGTGATCGTCTTCGGCCAGTTTCGCCAGCACTTCTTCGGCGGTGGACGGCTGACCCTTGGCGGTCTTCTTCAGCACCGGCAGGCCGAGTTTTTCGTAGAGGATCACGCCCAGTTGCTTCGGCGAGCCGAGGTTGAATTCTTCACCGGCGATCTCGAAGGCTTCACGCTCCAGCGCGACCATCTTGTTGCCCAGCTCAATGCTCTGGATGCCGAGCAGTTCAGCGTCGACGAACGCGCCCTGGCGCTCGATGCGAGCGAGCACCGGCACCAGCGGGATCTCGATATCGGTCAGTACGCTGGCCAGGCTCGGGATGGCGCTCAGCTTGTCGAACAGCGTCTGGTGCAGGCGCAGGGTCACGTCGGCATCTTCGGCGGCGTATGGGCCGGCCTGTTCCAGAGCGATCTGGTCGAAGGTCAACTGTTTGGCGCCTTTGCCGGCGATGTCCTGGAAGCTCACGGTGGTGTGATCCAGGTACTTCTGCGCCAGGCTGTCCATGTCGTGACGAGTAGCGGTGGAGTTGAGCACGTAGGACTCAAGCATCGTGTCGAAGGCAATTCCGCGCACGGTGATGCCTTCGTTCTGATCGCCACCGATGGCGCAGTTGGCCAGGATGTTCATGTCGAACTTGGCGTGCTGGCCGACCTTGAGCTTGTTCGGGTCTTCGAGGATCGGCTTGAGTGCGCGCAGCACGGTGTCGCGATCCAGCTGCTCCGGCACGCCGATGTAGGAGTGGGTCAGCGGGATGTAGGCCGCTTCGTTGGCCTGCACCGCGAAAGACAAGCCAACCAGTTGCGCCTGCTGCGCGTCGATGCCGGTGGTTTCGGTGTCGAAGGCGAACAGCTTGGCGTTCTTCAGCTTTTCCAGCCAGACGTCGAATCGTGCCTGATCGAGGATGGTTTCGTACGCGGCTTCAGCCGAAGCGGTGGGCGCTTCTTCGGCAGGCGCACTGAACAGATCGCCGGCCGGCGCAGGCTCGGTGGCAGCGCTCAGTTCCAGACGCTTGGCGTCCCGCTCCAGATCGTTGATCCAGCTCTTGAACTCCAGCAGGGTGTAGAGCTCGTAGAGTTTGGCCGAATCTTCCGGGCCCATTTGCAGGTCGTCGAGGCCGATATCCAACGGCACGTCGACCTTGATGGTCGCCAGTTCATAGGAGAGGAACGCCATCTCCTTGTGTTCTTCGAGCTTGGCCGGCAGGGTCTTGGCCCCACGGATCGGCAGGGTCGGCACGATGTCGAGCTGCGCATACAGTTCGGTCAGACCGCCGTTGACGCCTACCAGCAGGCCGGAAGCGGTCTTCGGACCGATGCCAGGAACGCCGGGGATGTTGTCGGAAGAATCGCCCATCAGGGCTAGATAATCGATGATCTGCTCGGGAGCGACGCCGAATTTCTCCTTCACGCCTTCCACATCCATCGAGCTACCGGACATGGTGTTGACCAAGGTAATGTGGCCATCGACCAATTGCGCCATGTCCTTGTCGCCGGTGGAGATGATCACCGGGCGATCGGCGGCCGCGCTGCTGCGGGCCAGGGTGCCGATCACGTCATCGGCCTCGACGCCTTCGACGCAGAGCAGCGGAAAACCGAGCGCGATCACGCTCTGATGCAGCGGTTCGATCTGCACGCGCATGTCGTCGGGCATGCTTGGGCGGTTGGCCTTGTATTCGGCGTACATCTCATCGCGAAATGTCCCACCCTTGGCGTCGAACACCACGGCGAACGGGCTGTCCGGATACTGCTTGCGCAGGCTCTTGAGCATGTTCAGCACGCCTTTGACCGCACCGGTCGGCAGGCCTTTGGAGGTGGTCAGCGGTGGCAGCGCGTGAAAGGCGCGGTACAGGTAAGACGAACCGTCCACCAGGACGAGGGGGGCTTGGCTCATGAGCAGAATCAACCTTTTCGGCGGGCCCGGCGCTAGAATAGCGGGACCGTTGACGACAAAGGGACAAGGTTATCATGCGTACGTTAAATCGCTTGCTGCTGGTCAGTCTGATTGCTGTCTCACCGCTGGCCGCGATCGCGGCGGATGATGCGCCATCGTCGGAGCCGGAAGTTACCATTAGCACGCACACGGAAGGCGACAAGGTCATTCAGGAATACAGCCGGAGTGGATTCGTGTATGCGATCAAGGTCACACCGAAGGGCGGCAAGCCCTATTTCCTGGTGCGCGCCGATGGTACGGACGCGAATTACATCCGGTCCGACCAGCCGAATATGTTGATTCCAGCGTGGGAAATCTTTACCTGGAAGTAAGTTTCCTGACTTTTAATCGGCGCCGTTTGATGGCGGCGCCAGAACTGAGCAGTTTTTAACCATGTCTGTGTTCACCCCCCTGGCTCGGCCCGAGCTGGAAACCTTTCTCGCCCCTTACGGGCTCGGCCGTCTGCTCGATTTCCAGGGGATCGCCGCCGGCAGCGAAAACACCAACTTCTTCATCAGCATGGAACAGGGCGAGTTCGTCCTGACCTTGGTCGAGCGCGGCCCGGTGCAGGAAATGCCGTTTTTCATCGACCTGCTCGACGTCCTGCACGAGGCCGATCTGCCGGTGCCTTACGCGCTGCGCACTACCGACGGCGTGGCCCTGCGCGAGCTGAAAGGCAAACCGGCGCTGCTGCAACCGCGCCTGGCCGGCAAGCACATCAAGCAGGCCAACGCCCAGCATTGCGCGCAGGTCGGTGAGTTGCAGGCGCACCTGCACCTGGCGACCCAGGGCGACAACATGATCAAGCGCAAGACCGATCGTGGCCTGGACTGGATGCTGGAAGAGGGCACGCAGTTTCTTTCGCACCTGAGCGATGAACCGCGTGCGCTGCTGCAAAAGGCGCTGGACGAAATCACCCAACAGAAAGAGAAAATTCTCGCGCTGCCTCGGGCGAACATCCACGCCGACCTGTTCCGCGACAACGCGATGTTCGAAGGCACGCACCTGACCGGGCTGATCGATTTCTACAACGCGTGCTCCGGGCCGATGCTCTATGACGTGGCGATTGCCCTGAACGATTGGTGTTCGGACGATGACGGCCTGATCGACGGTCCGCGTGCGCGTGCGTTCCTGGGTGCCTACGCGGCACTGCGTCCGTTCACGGCAGCCGAAGCCGAGCTGTGGCCGACCCTGTTGCGAGTGGCGTGCGTGCGGTTCTGGCTGTCGCGTCTGATCGCGGCGGAATCGTTCGCCGGGCAGGACGTGCTGATCCACGATCCGAAAGAGTTCGAGCAGCGTCTGGCGCAGCGTCAGCAGGTCAGCACACCGCTACCTTTCGCCCTGTAAAAGAAAAAACCGCAGCCTGTGCAGGCTGCGGTTTTTTTTGTATCAGAGCGATTCGAGACAACCCGCCAGATCATTCCCCAGCTTCTCCAGCACTTGCTCGTAACCCTGAGCCGTCGCTGGCGTGTACCCGCCCAACGCATCCAGTTCCGCCAGTTTCACCGGCAGGCCCGCCACCAGGGTCTCGGCCAGACGTGGACGCAGCGGCGGCTCACTGAACACGCAGGTCTTGCCGACCTCCTGCAAACGCGCGCGCATCGCCGCCACATGCTGGGCGCCCGGCTGCACTTCCGCCGCCACGCTGAACACACCAGTGTGTTTCAAGCCGTAGGCGTCTTCGAAGTAGTCGAAGGCTTCGTGGAAGACGAAGTAGGGTTTGTCTTCAACGCTGGCCAGGCGTTTCTTCAAGCGCTGATCCAGTGCATCCAGACGCTCGTCGAACGTCTTGGCGTTGCTCTGATAGCGCTCGGCATTGGCCGGGTCGGCGGAGCTCAGGTCAGCGGCCATCTTGTCGGCAATAACCCGCGCGTTCACCGGCGATAGCCACAAATGCGCGTCGAGGCTGCCCGGGCGATGGTCGTGATCGTGTTCGTCGGCTTCTTCAGCATGGGAATGGCTGTCCGCAGCGAAGCGGCGCAGTCTCATGCCCGGCAGATCCTGCACGGCAACGCTCGGCAGCGTACGACCGTTCAGCACGCGAGGCAGGAAACCTTCCATGTCCGGGCCGATCCAGTACAGCAGGTCCACCGATTGCACCTTGCGCACGTCGGACGGGCGCAACGCGTAGTTATGCGGCGAAGCGCCCGGTGGCAGCAGCACTTCCGGAATCGCCACGCCGTCCTGCACCGCAGCGGCAATCAGTTGCAGGGGCTTGATGCTGGTGAGGACTCTGACCTCGGCCTGAGCCGGACCGATCAGCAGAAAACCGGTGATGAATACGACAAAAACAGAAAAAAGTCGGGACACGATGACCACTCAATGAGGCGAGAACGGGTAACATAATAACGTCTCTAACCAAACTCGTCGCCGCTCATGCCTATTACACCGATTGCCAGCCGTCCCCACGACCACTCGCACTGCGTTCACAGCGCGCTGTCCGAGGCCGATGCCCTGTGTGCACAGAAAGGCCTGCGCCTGACCGCGCTGCGCCGGCGGGTGCTGGAACTGGTCTGGCAGAGCCACAAGCCGCTGGGTGCCTACGACATTCTGGCGGTGCTCAGCGAGCAGGACGGCCGCCGCGCCGCGCCGCCGACCGTATACCGGGCGCTGGATTTCCTGCTGGAAAACGGCCTGGTGCACCGCATCTCCTCGCTCAACGCCTTCGTCGGCTGCGTTCACCCGAAACATTCGCACCAGGGCCAGTTCCTGATCTGCCGCGAATGCCACGCCGCCATCGAACTTGAGCAAAAAACCATCAGCGACGCCATCGTCCACAGTGCCAAGGATGTCGGCTTTATCGTCGAGGCCCAGACCGTCGAAGTGGTCGGCCTCTGCTCCGGTTGCCGGGAGGCTTGATGAGCGATGCGCTGATCCGTCTGGAGCAGGTGGCGGTCCGGTTTGCCGGGCAGAACGTGCTGGACAACATTCACCTGAGCGTCGAGCCGGGGCAGATCGTCACCCTGATCGGCCCCAACGGCGCCGGCAAGACCACGCTGGTGCGCGCCGTACTCGGGCTGTTGAAACCCGACAGCGGCAGCGTCTGGCGCAAGCCGAAACTGCGCGTCGGCTACATGCCGCAAAAACTTCACGTCGATCCGACCTTGCCGTTGTCGGTGCTGCGCTTTCTGCGGCTGGTGCCGGGCGTCGATCGCCCGCGTGCGCTGGCGGCACTCAAGGAGGTCGGCGCCGAGCATGTCATCGACAGCCCGGTGCAAAGCGTGTCCGGCGGTGAAATGCAGCGTGTTTTGCTGGCCCGGGCGCTATTGCGCGAACCGGAACTGCTGGTGCTCGACGAGCCGGTACAAGGCGTCGATGTCGCCGGGCAAGCCGAGCTGTACAGCCTGATCACTAGGCTGCGTGACCGTCACGGCTGTGGCGTATTGATGGTTTCTCACGATCTGCATCTGGTGATGAGCACCACCGATCAGGTGGTGTGCCTCAACCGTCATGTCTGCTGCTCCGGGCATCCCGAGCAGGTCAGTGGCGATCCGGCCTTTGTCGAACTGTTCGGCAACAACGCGCCGAGCCTGGCGATCTATCACCACCATCATGACCACGCCCACGACCTGCACGGTTCGGTGGTCAAAGGGCCCCTGTCGGCTCAACCTCACGTTCATGGAGATAGCTGTAAGCATGGCTGATTTTCTGTTCTACGCCCTGCTTGCAGGCCTGGCGCTGGCGGTGGTCGCGGGGCCGCTCGGCTCGTTCGTGGTCTGGCGGCGCATGGCCTATTTCGGCGATACCCTGTCTCACGCCGCGCTGCTCGGTGTGGCCCTGGGCTTTCTGCTGGATGTCAGCCCGACCGTCGCGGTGACCGTCGGCTGCCTGCTGCTGGCGGTGCTGCTGGTGACCTTGCAACAGCGTCAACCGCTGGCGTCCGACACGCTGTTGGGCATTCTTGCACCGAGCACGCTCTCTCTCGGGCTGGTGGTACTAAGCTTCATGCATGAAGTGCGGATCGACCTGATGGCCTATCTGTTCGGCGACCTGCTGGCGATCAGCCCGACCGATCTGGCGTGGATCCTCGGCGGCAGCGCGGCGGTGCTGGTGTTGCTGGTGACGCTGTGGCGCCCGCTGCTGGCAATCACCGTGCACGAAGAGTTGGCCAAAGTCGAAGGCCTGCCGGTGGCCGGTTTGCGCATGGCGCTGATGCTGCTTATCGCAGTGGTGATCGCGGTGGCGATGAAAATCGTCGGTGTGTTGCTGATTACTTCGCTGTTGATCATCCCGGCGGCTGCGGCACAACGTCACGCCCGTTCGCCGGAGCAGATGGCACTGGGCGCGAGCGTGCTGGGCATGCTCGCCGTGTGTGGCGGGCTGGCGCTGTCCTGGTTCAAGGACACCCCGGCCGGCCCGTCAATCGTTGTGACGGCGGCCGCACTGTTTCTGCTGAGTTTTGTTCTGCCCCGTCGAGGGGTGTAGACTTGCTCGTTTTTTGCGCAAATAGAGAGTCGCAGGAATGAAGCCGTTCGCCTCCCGTTATCTGCTCCTTGTGGCCTTTTCAGTGCTGCTGGGCGCCTGCCAAAGCACGCCGCCGGTGGCCGAAGTCCCCGATGCGCGGGCCACGGCCATCGCACAGCTGGAGCAAAGCCTGGCCAGCAGCGAACTGGCCACTGCCGAAGACCAATTGGCAGCCTTGCAGGTCGAAACACCCAACGATCAATCCCTTGAGCAATACCAGCGTCAGTTGGCCGAAGCCTATCTGCGTCGCAGCCAGATCGTCCTGCAGAAGGGTGATGTGAATGCGGCCGCAACCGCGCTCGCCCGTGCCCGCGTGCTGATGCCCAAGGCCCCGGCGCTGACCGGTGGCGTCAATGGCGCCATCACCGAAGCGCGCAAGGCCGAGCTGGAGAAAGCCGAAGCAGCGCTGCAAGCCGCTGAAGCCAAGCCGAAAGCCAAGGTGATTGATCCGACCGCCGAGAGCACCACGGTTGCGCTGAATATCACCGATAGCCGCAAACTTCGCCGCCAACTGGATGCGATTGCCGCCGATGTGGTGAATTACGACTGTGCGGTGAGCATTCAGGCCCCGCGCACCAATGATTACCCATGGTTGGCGACGTTGATCACCAAGCGTGTGAAGAAGCTTGATCCGGATTTCGATCTGAAGATCGAGAAACAGATTCTGCGCACCGTACCGGCGCAGATGGTTCTGAGCCCGCGCAAACCTTGAATTAACCGCAGCCTGCTTTTCGCAGGCTGCGGTTTTTTTCAGGCCGGAATCGCCTTGGCCTTAGGCTCGCGATCCCAGACCCGATGCTGCCCGATTGCGGCAAAAAACGGCTTGGTTAGCGCCGACACATCCTTGCCCTCGATCAACCCCGCATCCGCCTCCAGCTTCAGCACGTCGAGCAACTGTTTGGCCTCGCCATGCAACGCAATCGCCTTCAAGTGTTTGTACGCCTCCAGCAGGTAATGCAACGCCACGCCGTCACCGCTCAACGCCTTGACCGACGCCGCGCCACCCGGCACGAACACCGCGTCGAATGCCACCGACGGCAAACCTTCCATCGACGCATCCACCGCCAGGCTTTTGCCATCAGCGGTCTTCACCGGCGCCGAGGTCGGGCCGAGCAATTTGGCGTGCGCACCTTCTGCCGCCAGCGCCTTCTTCATCGCATCAATCGCCGCACCATCAACGCCGTTGGCTGCAAGGATTGCGACTTTTCGCGTCTTGATGTTCTCCGGCAGCAGGTTGGCCTGACTCAGCGATGGCGAGTGATCCAGTGATGTTTTCGGCACGTCGACCGTGCCTTTGGCCGGTGCCGGCAAGCCAAGGTTCTGCGCCACGCGCTTGGCCAGGTCCAGATCGATGTTGGCCAGGATCTCGTTCACTTCCCGCGCCCGAATGTGTTCGCGCTCAACCTTGCCCAGTTCGAAGCTGTAGGCCGAGATGATGTGTTCCTGCTCGTGCTTGCTCATGCTCTTGAAGAACAGCCGCGCCTGGGAAAAGTGGTCGCTGAACGACTCGCTGCGCTGACGGATCTTGTTGGCGTCGATGCGCTCCGGATAGCTTTCGAACCCGCCGTCCTGCGCCGCCGGTGGGGTTTCTTTCGGCCAGCCGCCATCGATGGAATTCGGTTCGTAAGACGCGCGGCCCTTGTCGATCACCGTGCGGTGCTGGGCATCGCGCTGGCCGTTGTGGAACGGTGCGACCGGGCGATTGATCGGCAGCTCATGAAAGTTCGGCCCGCCGAGTCGGCTGATCTGCGTGTCGGTGTAGGAAAACAGCCGACCTTGCAGCAGCGGGTCGTTGGAGAAGTCGATCCCCGGCACGATATGGCCGGGGCAGAACGCAACCTGCTCGGTCTCGGCGAAGAAATTGTCCGGATTGCGGTTGAGGGTCATTTTGCCCAGCGGCGTGATCGGGACGATTTCCTCGGGAATCAGTTTGGTCGGGTCGAGGATGTCGAAATCGAAGTCGTGCTCGTTTTCCTCCTCGATGACCTGTACGCCGAGTTCCCATTCCGGGTAGTCCCCGGTCTCGATGGCCTCCCAGAGATCGCGCCGATGGTAGTCGGTGTCTTTACCGGCGAGCTTCTGCGCCTCGTCCCACACCAGCGAACAGGTGCCGGCGGTAGGACGCCAGTGGAATTTGACGAAGCGCGATTTGCCCTCGGCGTTGATCAGCCGGAAGGTGTGCACGCCGAAGCCCTGCATGCTGCGCAGGCTTTTCGGGATGGCCCGGTCGGACATGGCCCAGATGACCATGTGCGCCGATTCCGGCACCAGCGACACGAAGTCCCAGAAGGTGTCGTGGGCCGAGCCGCCGGTGGGAATCTCGTTGTGCGGCTCGGGTTTTACCGCGTGGACGAAGTCGGGAAACTTGATCGCGTCCTGTATGAAAAATACCGGCATGTTGTTGCCGACCAGATCGAAATTGCCTTCGTCGGTGAAGAACTTCACGGCAAAACCACGCACGTCACGCACGGTGTCGCCGGAACCGCGTGGCCCCTGTACCGTGGAAAAACGCACGAACACCGGGGTTTTCTTCCCCGGATCCTGCAGGAAACCGGCCTTGGTCAGCGTCGAATGGTTCTCGTAGCTCTGAAAGAAACCATGGGCGCCGGTGCCGCGGGCGTGGACGATGCGCTCGGGAATCCGCTCATGGTCAAAGTGCGTGATCTTCTCACGCATGATGAAGTCTTCCAGCAGCGACGGCCCGCGAGCACCGGCCTTGAGGGTGTTCTGGTTGTCCGCGACCTTCACGCCCTGATTTGTGCGCAGGGCCTGGCCGGTGGCGTCGGAGCGAAATTTTTCCAGGCTGTCGAGTTTGGCGTTGGTGTTGGCGCGATCCGGGGTATCGGTTCCGGCCAGCTCACTTTTGGAAGGGACAGGTTTTTTGCTGCTCATCAGACGTAAACTCCTCGTTTGACCCCGGTGTTGCCGAGGCTCTTGAGTGGTTCCCGGGCACGGCGCCCGGAGTTTCAAGTCGCTTACTTAGTGACTGATGAGGGTTTTGGCCGTTCCTTTTTTATGACCTTTGATCGCGTTATTGCCAAATGAAAGGTTGAATGCGGAATAAATGCTAATAACCTCTATACGGACAGGCTAAAATGCGCGCCCGGCTAACCGCTGATCCTTTTCCAACGCGCCCCACAAGGTTCGCTACGTGATCGAGTTTCAAAACGTCCATAAGACTTACCGCGTCGCCGGTAAGGACATCACCGCGCTGCACCCGACCAGCTTCTCCATCGAGAACGGTCAGGTGTTCGGCCTGATTGGCCATTCCGGCGCGGGAAAAAGTACCCTGCTGCGTCTGATCAATCGCCTGGAGCAATCCAGTGGCGGCAAGATCATCGTCGACGGCGAAGAAGTCACCGCGCTGGACGCCAACGGCCTGCGCCGTTTCCGTCAGCAGGTCGGGATGATCTTCCAGCACTTCAACCTGTTGGCATCCAAGACCGTGGCCGACAACGTCGCGCTGCCGCTGACCCTCGCCGGTGAACTGTCCCGTGCCGAGATCGACCAGCGTGTGGCCGAGTTGCTGGCGCGGGTCGGTCTGTCCGATCACGCCAAAAAGTACCCGGCACAGCTGTCTGGCGGTCAGAAGCAGCGCGTCGGCATCGCCCGCGCTCTGGCGACCAAGCCTAAGATCCTGCTGTGCGACGAAGCCACCAGTGCCCTCGACCCGCAGACCACGGCGTCGGTCCTGCAGCTGCTGGCCGAGATCAACCGCGAGCTGAAGCTGACCATCGTCCTGATCACCCACGAGATGGATGTGATCCGCCGCGTGTGCGATCAGGTCGGCGTCATGGACGCCGGTGTGATCGTCGAGCAAGGTTCGGTGGCCGATGTGTTCCTGCATCCGAAGCACCCGACCACCAAGCGCTTTGTTCAGGAAAGCGAGCAGATCGACGAAAGCGAGCAGCGCGATGACTTCGCTCACGTGCCGGGCCGCATCGTGCGTCTGACCTTCCAGGGCGAAGCGACCTACGCGCCGTTGCTCGGTACTGTCGCCCGGGAAACCGGTGTGGACTACAGCATCCTGGCCGGTCGTATCGACCGCATCAAAGACATTCCTTACGGGCAATTGACCCTCGCCGTCACCGGTGGCGACATGGAAGCGGCCTTCGCCCGCTTCACCGCCGCTGACGTTCACATGGAGGTGTTGCGCTAATGGAAGACCTGATGAGTTTCTTCACCAATATCGACTGGTACGAAATCTGGCTCGCCACCGGCGACACCATGATGATGCTCGGCGGTTCGCTGCTGTTCACCGTGCTGCTCGGCCTGCCGCTGGGCGTGCTGCTGTTCCTGTGCAGCCCGCGTCAGTTGCTCGAAGCCAAAGGCGTGTACGCCCTGCTGTCGCTGGTGGTGAACATCCTGCGTTCGCTGCCGTTCATTATTCTGTTGATCGTGATGATCCCGTTCACCGTGCTGATCACCGGCACCTCGCTGGGCGTGGCCGGTGCGATTCCGCCGCTGGTAGTGGGCGCGACGCCGTTCTTCGCGCGGCTGGTGGAAACCGCCCTGCGTGAAGTCGATCGCGGCATCATCGAAGCAACCCAGTCGATGGGCGCGACCACCCGCCAGATCATCATGAACGCCTTGCTGCCGGAGGCCCGTCCGGGCATCTTCGCAGCGATTACCGTGACGGCGATTACACTGGTTTCCTACACGGCGATGGCCGGTGTGGTCGGCGCCGGTGGCCTGGGTGACCTGGCGATCCGTTTCGGCTATCAGCGGTTCCAGACCGACGTGATGATCGTGACCGTGGTGTTGCTGCTGATTCTGGTGCAAGTGCTGCAAATGGTAGGCGACCGACTGGTCGTGCACTTCTCGCGCAAATAACCGGTTTTGTAATGACATGAGCCGGCCATTCGCTGGCAGGCGCCAGACGGGCGCCGTAAAAAGGAGTTAGCTGAATGAAAAAACTGATCGTTGCCCTGGCTGCCGTTGCAGCATTCTCGGCCCACGCCGACGAAACCCTGACCGTTGCTGCCACTCCGGTGCCGCACGCGGAAATCCTTGAGTTCGTGAAGCCGGTACTGGCCAAAGAAGGCGTGGATCTGAAGGTCAAGGTCTTCACCGACTACGTTCAGCCGAACGTACAGGTGGCCGAGAAGCGTCTGGACGCCAACTTCTTCCAGCACCAGCCGTACCTCGATGAGTTCAACAAGGCCAAGGGCACCAGCCTGGTGTCCGTGACCGGCGTGCACCTGGAACCGCTGGGCGCCTACTCCAGCAAGTTCAAGAAAATCGAAGAGCTGCCAAGCGGCGCCAACGTGGTGATCCCGAACGACGCCACCAACGGCGGCCGTGCGCTGTTGCTGCTGGCCAAAGCCGGCGTGATCACCCTGAAGGATCCGACCAACATCCTGTCGACCGTCAAGGACATCGCCCAGAACCCGAAAGACCTGAAGATCCGTGAACTGGAAGCCGCGACCATCCCGCGCGTGCTGACCCAGGTCGACCTGGCGCTGATCAACACCAACTACGCGCTGGAAGCCAAGCTCGATCCGTCCAAGGATGCGCTGGTCATCGAAGGCAGCGACTCGCCTTACGTGAACATCCTGGTGTCCCGCGCGGACAACAAGGACAGCGACGCCATGAAGAAACTGGCCGCTGCGCTGCACAGCCCGGAAGTGAAGAAATTCATTACCGAGAAGTACAAAGGCGCGGTGTTGCCGGCGTTCTGATTGATATAGCTGCAACGAAAAGGGGACGCCAGTGGCGTCCCCTTTTTTGTGGCCGGGTGTTCGGCGTTGGACCTGCTGTGTACTCGCCCCTCACCCCAGCCCTCTCCCGGAGGGAGAGGGGGCCGACGGAGGTGTCTTGCGTCCTGCATCGACCTGAAAGATTGAGTCGATTATGGATTCGGCACAGGACTTACAGGTCGGCGTATTTCGTCAGCATCCCTCGGTCAGTCCCCTCTCCCCCCGGGAGAGGGTTAGGGTGAGGGCTAGCTTTTGATCTTCTTACTTGCGGCTCAACATCACCGGCAACTGCGCAACCAGCTTGGCATTATTCAACGGCGCCCGAATAAACCCGCGCTGCGTACCATCAGGCCCGATCACCGCCAGGTTCCCACTGTGATCCACCGTGTAATTCGGCTTGCTGGTGTCTGCCGGAATGAAAGGAATGCTCACCGCGTTCGCCACCTTCTGCAGCTCGTCGATCGACTTCGGCGTCAGGCCGATGAACTGTGGATCGAAGTAGCCCAGGTACTGCTTCAACTGCGCAGGGTTGTCGCGGTTCGGGTCGACGCTGACCAATACGATCTGCAATTTATCCACAGCATCCTTCGGCAGCTCGCTCTTGATCTGGCGCAGTTGGGCGAGGGTGGTCGGGCAGATGTCCGGGCAGAAGGTGTAGCCGAAGAACAGCAGGCTCCACTTGCCCTTGAGCTCGTTGACCGTGACCGGCTGGCCGTCCTGATTGGTCATCGTCACGTCCGGCAGGTTGCGGCTCTGCGGCAGCAGGATGATGCCGGCGTCGATCAGTGCGGTCGGGTCGCCCTGGCCCTTGCCGCTCAGCACTTTGTTGACGGTCAGGCCGAGGATCAGCGCGATCACGGCGACGAGGATGAAGACGGTTTTCTGGGTTCGAGTCATAGGTTCAACAGTAAGTAGTGGTCTACGAGCAGGGCGATGAACAGCAGAAACAAGTACCAGATAGAGTACTTGAAGGTGTTGATCGCCGCGTGCGGCCGAGTGCCACGGTACAGCACCACGGCCCATTGCAGAAACCTCGCGCCCAGACCGAGCGCGCAGATCAGGTACAGCAGGCCGCTCATGTGGATCACATACGGCAGCAGGCTGACCGCCAGCAGGGCGAAGGTGTACAGCAGAATGTGCACCTTGGTGTAGTGCTCGCCATGGGTGACCGGCAGCATCGGAATGTCGGCCTTGGCGTATTCCTCCTTGCGATGGATGGCCAGCGCCCAGAAGTGCGGCGGAGTCCAGGCGAAGATGATCAACACCAGCAGCAACGGTTCGGCGCTGACGTGGCCGGTGGCGGCGGTCCAGCCGAGCAGTGGCGGCGCGGCACCGGCAAGGCCGCCGATGACGATGTTCTGCGGCGTCGCGCGTTTGAGGAAACCGGTGTAGATCACCGCGTAGCCCAGCAGAGAAGCCAAAGTCAGCCATGCGGTCAACGGATTGGTGAAAGTCAGCAGCAAGGCCTGGCCGAGCAGCGCCAGCACCAGAGCAAAGGTCAGTGCTGCCGTGGGCGAAACCCGGCCCTCGGCCAGTGGCCGCTTATGGGTGCGGGCCATGACCGCATCGATGCGCCGGTCCACCACGTGATTGACCGCCGCCGCGCCACCGGCACACAACGCGATCCCCAGGTTGCCGAACACCAGCACCGTCCATGGCACCCCGGCGCGGGTCGCGAGGAACATGCCCACCAGCGAGGTGATCAGCATCAACACCACGACTTTCGGTTTGGTCAGCTCCAGGTAATCACGCCACAGCGCCTGCGCCGGACGTTCGCCGATCAGAATCGCCATGGCGTCTCTCCTTTAATAGTGATGGGCGCCGCCGAGTGTTTGCGCGGGCTCAGGCGCCAGCGCGCAATCATCGGCTGCTCGACCCGAACCAGGCTGGTCCGCGCGTGGTAGTTTACCAGCACCATCGTCAGCAGCAGCGCTGCGCCGCCAGCGTTATGCGCCACGGCCACCGGCAGCGGCAGATGGAACAGCACGTTGCTGATGCCGAGGGTGATCTGCGCGGCGAGGGCGATCAGCACCAACCCGGCCAGTCGGGTCATGCCCACCACCTTCAGTTGCCACGCCAGGCCGAGCAGGACGAGCGTCACCAGCAACGCGCCGATGCGGTGGGTCAGGTGAATCGCGGTGCGTGCATCGCTGTCGAGTTGCCCGCCGAGGTAATTGGGGCCGATGTGTTGGGTCAGGTGAAAGCCGTTGGCGAAGTCCGCCGGCGGCAGCCATTGGCCATGGCAGGTCGGGAAGTCGATGCAGGCCACCGCCGCATAGTTGGAACTGACCCAACCGCCGAGAGCAATCTGGCCGATCACCAGCAGCAATCCGGCGGTGGCCCAATATTGCAGACGCTTGGGCACGGTCAGCGCCGGCAACACGCCGGACAGTCGCAACGTCAGCAGGAACAGCAGGCTCAAGGTCGCGAAGCCACCGAGCAAATGCCCGGTCACCACTTGCGGCCAGAGCTTGAGCGTCACCGTCCACATGCCGAACACTGCCTGGGCGAACACCACCGCCAGCAGAAACAGCGGCAGTTTCAGCGGTTGCCCGGGATGACGACGATTGACCCACGCGCGTCCGGCCAGTACCGAAATCAGCATGCCGAGGGTGCCGGCGAAGTAGCGGTGGATCATCTCGTTCCAGCCTTTATGCGCCTCCACTGGCGAGTCGGGGTAATGCAGTTCGGCATGGGCCAGTTGGGCTTCGCTTTTCGGCACGCTGATGAACCCGTAGCAGCCCGGCCAGTCCGGACAGCCGAGGCCGGCGTGGGTCAGGCGGGTGTAGGCGCCGAGCAGCACCACGATCAGTGCCAGCAGGGTGGCAAACAGCGCGAGGCGAAATCCAGGTTTGGCCATGACGATGCCCTTATCCGATGTTCGACAGTTTCAGCAGGTGGCGCAGGTCGTTGAGCAGGTCCTTGCCCTTGACGCTCGGGTCGTAGCGCAGCACGAGGTTGCCGTGGGGATCGATGATCCACAGCTGCGGCGTGGCCTTGTCGCCCGTGGCCTTGCTGAAGGCGGCTGCGTCCAGCGGATAGCGTTGCAGCTGCGGGTACTCGCGAGTCAGCTTGGCTTCGTAGTCGGCGGCCAGTGGTTGAGCAGCGGCCAGGGCGTGACTGGCGCGCCCGGCTTCGCGGCCCAAGCCGATCTGGATCTGCCGCGCCAGGTACACCAGTTGCTGGCAGTCCACCGCGCAATCCTTCGGCGCGGTGACCAGCATCTGCCAGCGCGTTTCGTCAGCCTGAATGCCGAGGTCGGCGCGGGTCTGGCCGTTGCCGATCAGTTCGCCGTGATAGCTGCGACCTTCCGGCACCCAGAACTGCAACTTGTACATGCCGGTGGCGAGGATCATCGGACCGACCACGCCGAGCACGATCAACAGCAGCTGGATGCGTCCGCGACGGCGACTGGCCGGGGCTTTTGCTTCAGACATGCTGGGTGGATTCATGGCCGCTCCCATGGTGTTTCTCCTTTGCGTTGTGCCAGCCGAGATAGAGGTAGAGACCGAGCAGGGCAGTGGCCATGGCGAACCACTGCACGGCGTAACCGAGGTGCTTTTCCGGGCCCATGGCAACTACGGGCCAGTCGGCCTGATAGCTGGCCGGGCCGGGTTCGGCGCGTAATTCGTAGGCGAAGCCGTCGCGTTCGAGGGTTTTCCACAGCTTCGCGGGTTCGACGGCGGTGACGGTTTGCGGCCAGGTGCTGCTGACCGGATCGGCATGCAGCTGGAAGGTGGCGCCGGGGGCGACATACACCCAGGCATCGACATTCACGGCGTCGGCCGGCGTGTTGAATTGCGGGGGTGTGCGCCGGTCTGGCCACGGCAGCCAGCCGCGATTGACCAGCAGCCACTGGCCGCTGCGTTGATCCTGAAATGGTTGCAGCAATTCGACGCCAACCTTGCCGTTGCGCTGACGGTTGTCCAGCAACAGGCTGTGGGCGGCATCGAACTGGCCGTGCAGATGCACCCGGCGAAACGCCGGATCGGCGCTGTGCAGCAACGCGGTGCTGGCCATCGGTTCGGCGGCGCGGCGTTCGGCGTAGCTGGCGAGCAGGGCGGTTTTCTCCGTGCCCCGGCCCAGTTGCCAGAAGCCCAGCGAAATCAGCAACGGCAGCAGCAGGCCGACTACCAGTGTCGGCACCACGCCCGGCCGGAAGCGCTTCATGGTCGCGCCAGAAAATCAGTCAGTGCGATCGCTATACTCAACTGCATCGCTTGTTCCCCCGGAGTTCTTCCCATGCTCAAAGCAGCCATCGTCCTGATGCTGATTGCCACGGTGGTCAGCCTGTTCAGCGGCCTGTTTTTCCTGGTCAAGGACGACAGCAGCTCGAATCGACTGGTGATCGCCTTGAGTGTTCGGGTGGCATTGGCCGCTGTCACCGTCGGCCTGATCGCCTGGGGTTTCTACAGCGGCCAACTGGTGTCGCACGCGCCTTGGTAGCTCTGTTCCTCAGAGCACGTAAACGAAGATGAACAAGCCGATCCACACCACATCGACGAAGTGCCAATACCAGCTCGCCGCTTCAAAACCGAACTGATGTTCGTTGTCGAAGTGGCCCTTCATGATGCGCATCAGCATCACGAACAGAATGATCGTGCCGATGGTCACGTGGGCGCCGTGGAAACCGGTGAGCATAAAGAACGTCGCGCCGTAGATGCCCGAGCCGAGGGTCAGCCCCAGTTCGTGGTAGGCGTGGATATATTCTTCAGCCTGGAAGCCGAGGAACGCGCAGCCCAGCAACACAGTGATCGCCAGCCACAGTTTCAGCGCGCCGCGATGACCTTTCTTCAGCGCGTGGTGGGCGATGGTGATGGTCACGCTGGAGCTTACCAGCAGGATGGTGTTGATCAGCGGCAGGCCCCAGGGGCTGATGACTTCCTTGGGCGGTGGGAACAGTTTCGGGTCGGGTGTGTGCAGCAGCGGCCAGGTGAACTGGAAGTTCGGCCAGAGCATGTGGGCGATGCCTTTGGTGCCTTCGCCACCCAGCGCCGGGCCGGAGATGTGCCGTACATAGAACAGCGCGCCGAAGAAGGCGATGAAGAACATCACCTCGGAGAAAATGAACCAGCTCATGCCCCAGCGGAACGAGCGGTCCAGCTGCGGGCTGTACAACCCCGCGCGGCTTTCCTTGATCACCGTACCGAACCAGCCGAACAGCATGTACGCCAGCAACAGGCCGCCGACGAAAAAGATCAGCGGGCCGTGGGATTCCGGACGCGCAGCCTTCAGATCGTTGAACCAGGTCGCCAGACCGTACACGGTGACGAACATCCCAACCGTGGCCACGATCGGCCACTTGCTCTGGGCCGGGACGTAATAGTGCTCATGAGTTGCCATTTATTGTTCTCCTTATCGGGCACGCTTAACCGCCAGTGTTTGCAGCCACCGGAGGATGTCGGGCGGTGATATCGAACAGCGTGTAGGACAGCGTCAGGTGCTTCACGTCCTTGGGCATGTCGCGGTCAACGATGAAACGCACCGGCATCTCGATCTGCTGACCGGGCTGCAGCACCTGCTGGGTAAAGCAAAAGCATTCGGTCTTGTGGAAATACGCCGCCGCATTGCTCGGCGCGATGCTTGGCACCGCTTGCGCGCTCATCGGTTTGTCGGTGGGATTGCGCGCGATGAAGATCATCTCGTTGACCGCGCCGGGGTTGGCCGTCAGTTCGTCATGCTTGGGGTAGAAGTCCCACGGCATGTCGGCGGTGTTGGTCGACAGAAACTGCACCCGCACCTGCCGCGAAGCATCGACGGTCTGCTCGCCCTCGTACTGCCCGGCGGTCTTGCCGTTGATGCCGAACGCCTTGCACATCACGTCGTAGATCGGCACCAGGGCAAAGCCGAAGACGAACATCGCCACCACCACGCCGAGCAATCGGGTGACCAGCTTCTTCATCGAGATCGAGTCAGCCATGGTGGCGGTCCTCAACGGCTACAGGGTTCATTTCACTTCCGGCGGCGTGGTGAAGGTGTGATATGGCGCCGGTGACGGCACGCTCCATTCCAGACCTTCGGCGCCATCCCACGGTTTGGCCGGAGCCGGCTCGCCGCCACGGATGGTCTTGATCACGATGAACAGGAAGAAGATCTGCGTGGCGCCGAACATGAACGCGCCGATCGACGAGACCATGTTGAAGTCGGCGAACTGCAGGTTGTAGTCCGGAATCCGCCGGGGCATGCCCGCCAGGCCCACGAAGTGCATCGGGAAGAACGTCAGGTTCATGCCGACGAAGGACAGCCAGAAGTGCAGCTTGCCCAGGGTTTCGTCGTACATGTGGCCGGTCCATTTCGGCAGCCAGTAGTAGGCCGACGCGAAGATCCCGAAGATCGCTCCCGGCACCAGCACGTAGTGGAAGTGCGCAACCACGAAGTAGGTGTCCTGGTACTGGAAGTCCGCCGGGGCGATGGCCAGCATCAGCCCGGAGAAACCGCCGATGGAGAACAGGATCACGAACGCCACGGCAAACAGCATCGGCGTCTCGAAGGTCATCGAGCCTTGCCACATGGTGCTGGCCCAGTTGAACACCTTCACCCCGGTCGGCACCGCGATCAGCATCGTCGCGTACATGAAGAACAACTCGCCCACCAGCGGGATGCCCACCACGAACATGTGGTGCGCCCAGACGATGAACGACAGGAACGCGATGCTCGCCGTGGCGTAGACCATCGAGGTGTAGCCGAACAGCGGCTTGCGCGAGAAGGTCGGGATGATCTGGCTGACGGCACCGAAGGCCGGCAGGATCATGATGTACACCTCGGGGTGGCCGAAGAACCAGAACACATGCTGGAACAGCACCGGGTCACCGCCGCCGGCGGCACTGAAGAAGCTGGTGCCGAAGTGGATGTCCATCAGCATCATCGTCACGCACCCGGCCAGCACCGGCATCACCGCGATCAGCAGGAACGCGGTGATCAGCCAGGTCCAGACGAACAGCGGCATTTTCATCAGGGTCATGCCGGGGGCGCGCAGGTTGAGGATGGTGGCGATCACGTTGATCGCGCCCATGATCGAACTGATCCCCATCAGGTGGATGGCGAAGATGAAGAACGTCACGCTTTCCGGGGCATAGGTGGTGGACAGCGGCGCGTAGAACGTCCAGCCGAAGTTCGGCCCGCCACCGGGGGTGAACAGGGTCGAGACCAGCAGCAGGAACGCCGCCGGCAGCAGCCAGAAGCTGAAGTTGTTCATCCGTGGCAGGGCCATGTCCGGCGCGCCGACCATCAACGGGATCATCCAGTTGGCGAGGCCGACGAACGCCGGCATCACCGCACCGAACACCATCACCAGGCCATGCATGGTGGTCATCTGGTTGAAGAACGCCGGCTCCACAATCTGCAGGCCGGGCTGGAACAGCTCGGCGCGGATCACCATGGCGAACGAGCCGCCGAGCAGGAACATGCAGAACGCAAACCACAGGTACAGCGTGCCGATGTCCTTGTGGTTGGTGGTCAGCACCCAGCGCATCAGGCCTTTGGCGGGGCCGTGGGCGTGGTCGTGGTCGGCATGACCGTGGTCATCGATGACAGCGCTCATGGCCGGTCTCCTTCAAAAGAGTGGACTGGGCAGGCCGGGGCGCAGGGCTCCGACCGGTTCACGAAGTACGCAATAGACCGGCTCATTTGCTTTCCGCCTGTTTCAGCTCCAGCACTTCTTTTGGCGTGACCATGTCGCCCTTGTTGTTGCCCCAGGCGTTACGTTCGTAGGTCACGACCGCTGCGATATCGACTTCCGACAGCTGCTTGCCGAACGCCGCCATGGCGGTGCCGGGCTTGCCGTGGAAGACAATGCTCAGGTGCGCGTCTTTCGGACCGGTAGCGATTTTCGAGCCCTTGAGGGCCGGGAACATCGGCGGCAGGCCCTGGCCTTCAGCCTGGTGACAGGCGACGCAGGTGGTGTGGTAGATCTTGTCGCCGCGCTCCTTGAGCTCGTCGAGGGTCCATTCCTTGCTGGTCAGCTCCTTGAGCTGCAACGCTTCGGCCTTGCGCTCGGCGAGCCATTTTTCGTAGTCGGCCTTCTCTTTGACGTCGACCACGATCGGCATGAAGCCGTGGTCCTTGCCGCACAGCTCGGCGCACTGGCCACGGTAGAGGCCGGGCTTGTCGATGCGGGTCCAGGCTTCGTTGACGAACCCGGGGATCGCATCGCGCTTGACCGCGAAGGCCGGCACCCACCAGGAGTGGATCACGTCGGCGGAGGTCACGAGGAAGCGCACCTTGGCGCCGGTCGGCAGCACCAGCGGCTTGTCGACCTCGAGCAGGTAATGCTCGCCCTTGGCTTCCTTGTTGTGGATCTGCTCGGCGGGCGTGGCCAGATTGCTGAAGAACTCAACATCCTGGCCCAGGTATTTGTAGTGCCACTTCCACTGATAGCCGGTGATCTGGATATCGATATCCGGCTCACTGGTGTCGTACATCTTGATCAGGGTCGCGGTCGCCGGAACGGCCATCGCCACCAGGATCAGCAGCGGGACGACGGTCCAGAGAATTTCGACGGTGGTGCTTTCGTGGAATTTTGCGGCGACCTGCCCGGTAGAACGGCGGTGCACCATCATCGACCAGAACATGGCGCCGAAGACGATGATCCCGATCACCACACAGATCCAGAAAATGGTCATGTGCAGGTCGAATACTGCGTGACTGATTTCAGTCGCTCCAGGCGCCATATTCACAGTCCAGGCAGCGTGCGCCGGGCTGAAAATCGACCACAACAGGAGGCCCATCCAGACGTGTGGATGTCGCATCATTGCGGGTTCCCCTTATCGTTCTTGTTATCCCGCCGGCTTTCGCCTGCGGCAAGGGATCGGCTGCATCAGACTACGAACTTGAATCGCCGGGCCTTGCTGCGGGTGCAGTCGGGCGTCATCAGCTAACTCCATTCACTGGCGAGTATAGACAGCGGCTGAAAAATGCAATGTGCGGACGTAAATCGAATGAAACAGCTGGCACTTGCGTTCCAGGGCACGAATGGAGAAGGATGCAGACGAGTGGTGGCAAACCGATATAACGCCGTTGCATCAAGGATGAAATAATTATGACAAATGCGTCTTAGCATTTTTCGTAAGCCAGCTAAGTTATGTCTTCCCTATTTCATTGCCTTGTTTCCTGGAGTTTTCATGAACACCGCCGCATTGCGCGAGCAGATCCACATAGCCCGACAACACGAGATTGAAACCGGAAAGCTGACCCGTCAGCTGGAAGCCCAACTGCAACACCTGCACCCGGCCATCCAGTTGCCGGAAACCGACGCCAACGGCGTGCTGACGCGATTTGTCGCCGCCTACATCGACGAAGTGCCAGACCTGCTGGATGCAGCCAATGAAGTCGCCAGGGAAGCGGGAATCGAGTCGCAGATCAAACCGGTGCTGAAAATCGCCGAGCAGTACTTCATCCAGCCGCCCGTGGGCCTGGACAGTCTGCTGGACGAAGCCTATCTGGCGCACCGCTTTGTCGAAGAGGTCAACGACCTGTACATCAAGCATTTCGGCCAGCCACTGATCCCCTTGGACATGACGGTCGCCAATCTGATTGCTCACCAGCTGATCGGTGAGGAATTTGCCAACCAACTCGACGAAGTGGTGCATCACGCGGTGGACAGCATGCTCGACGACGACAGCTTTGCGCTGGAGTCGGTGGAAGCCTACCGCGAGAAACTCAGCAGCCCGGACACCGGTGCGGCGTGGAAACGCTGGCCGTGCATGAGCCGCCGTCTGGGCGTGGGCCTGGAGCTGGATCAGCCTGCGGCTTGATCTCGGCGCAAACGATTGGGGGAACAGATTGCTCTGTTCCCCCAAATGTTTTCAGCCCGCCGCACCGATCCCGGTGGTGGTGCGGATCCGCCCCTCAAGCCGTCGCTTCAACCCGCGCGACTCGATCAACAGTTTCGCCCCCTTGGCCGCATTCGCCCGGCCCCACTCTTCGAGCAGTTCCAGACATGAATGGTCGATGTAGCTCAGGTTATTGAGCGGCACATGCACCGTCGTGCCCGGCGGAATACTGCCCAGCACCTGAGTCAGTGCCGGCACTTTGAGGAACGTGGCCGCGCCCACCAGACGCAACTCCATTTCCCCGTCCTGCGGCAGATCGATCAGGCTGATTTTCAGGCGCGAGGCCTTGAACGCCAGCTTCACCAGGGTCAGGCCGAAACCGATCAGCACACCGGTCAGCAGGTCAGTGAAGATGATCGCCAGCGCCGTGGCGGCGTAGGTGAACATCGGCATCCGGCCATAACGCCCCAGACCACGGAATGCCTTGAGATCCACCAGTTTGAAACCGGTGTAGACCAGAACGCCCGCCAGACTCGCCACCGGAATGCTCTGCAGCACGCTCGACAGCAACAGCACGAACGCCAGCAGCCACAGGCCATGGAAAATCGTCGAGTAGCGCGTGGTGGCGCCGGCCTGGACGTTGGCCGAACTGCGCACGATCACCCCGGTCATCGGCAGCGCGCCAACCAGACCGCAAAGCATGTTGCCGACGCCTTGCGCCGACAGCTCACGGTCGAAATCCGAACGCGGGCCGCTGTGCATGCGATCCACCGCGGCGGCGGACAGCAGGGTTTCGGCACTGGCGATGAAGGCTACGGCGAACGCGGCGATCAGCAGCGTCGGGTCGGCGAGGCTGAGCAGATCCGCCGGTTTCAGCCAGTCGATGGCTTCGGCCAGATTCTCTGGCACTTCAACTCGCTTCACTTGCAGCGCCAACAACAGGCTGGCGCCGGTTGCCAGCCCGACCCCGAGCAGCGCGCCCGGAATGAAGCGCAGCGAATGCGGGCGGAATTTCTCCCACAGCCACATCACGGCGATGGTTGCGAGCCCGAGCAACCCGGCCTGCCAGCCAAAGGACGGCAAGGCCTGCGCCACCGCGCCCGGGAATGCCGTGAGGTTGTCCAGACCAGAGGGCTTCGGCGCGGCATCCAGCATCACATGCACTTGCGACAGCACAATCAGCACGCCAATCCCCGCGAGCATGCCGTACACCACCGCTGGCGCCGTGACCCGGAACCAGCAACCGAGCTTCAGGCGTCCCGCCACCAGTTGCAGGAAACCGGCGAGCAGCAGGATCGGCCCGAGCATTTCGATACCGTGCTGGCGCACCAGCTCGAACACCAGCACCGCCAGACCCGCCGCCGGCCCGCTGACCTGCAACGGCGAACCCGCCAGCCAGCCCACCACCAGACCGCCGATGATCCCGGTGATCAGGCCTTTGGCCGGCGGCAGCCCTGACGCAATGGCAATGCCCATGCACAGCGGCAGGGCGACCAGAAACACAACCACTGAAGCGAGCAGCTCCCGTGGCAACACAGCTTTCAATTGAGCCGCACGCATGGCGATACTCCCGAAGTTTTCTTCAGGCGTGGCAAGGCCGGGCCGCTGAAACAGCGGCCGGCGTCAAACCACACAGATTTTTAGGAGGATTTAGAAGCGCGCTTTGGGCGTCGCCACCGGGATCGGATGGCTGCCGTCGAGCGGCAGGAAGCAACCCTGATCCGCGTCGTAAGCTTTGATTTCGCTGGTTTCGATGTTGTAGACCCAGCCATGGATGAACAGATGACCGTTCGCCATGCGCGAGGCTACCGAAGGATGGGTACGCAAGTGCTGCAGTTGGGCGATGACGTTTTCCTCGGTGAGGATCGGCATGCTTTCTTTTTCGTTGGCGCAGTTGCAGTTGTCCTGCACCATGGTTTTCGCGACTTCGGCGTGGCGCAGCCAGGCTTTGACCGTCGGCATTTTTTCCAGGCTGTCCGGGTTGAGCACCGCACGCATGGCGCCGCAATCGGAGTGGCCGCAAATGATGATGTGCTGCACGCCAAGGGCCAGAACCGCGTATTCGATGGCGGTGGAAACGCCGCCGTTCATCTGGCCGTAGGGCGGCACGACGTTGCCGACGTTACGGGTCACGAACAGATCGCCGGGCGAGCTCTGGGTGATCAGTTCGGGCACGATGCGCGAGTCGGCGCAGGTGATGAACATCGCCCGTGGCGACTGGGCCGTGGCGAGTTTCTTGAAGAGTTCTTCCTGCTGCGGAAAGACCTCATGATGAAAATGCAAAAAGCCGTCAACGATATGCTTCAACGCTGCATCGGCGGATTCCGCCACAGGGGCGGCTTGCGCCGACGCAGCCAACGGCTGTTTATCCTTGTCACTCATGATTCATCCTCATTGGCGGATTCGGGGAGTCGTTCCCGTGTATTCCGGTGTGAAGCCAGTGGCTGTTTAGAACATCCGGGTCATCCCGACCCGTCAGTCACTCGATGAACAAGGTAACCGCCGAAACTTAACTCAAACTGAATCAAGCGCTCTAGAACGTGTGTTCCAGGTCACAAAAAACGTGACCGGCGTAAACCGGGTCAAGCATTCCTTCCTCTCAACCATAGGCCAATTGTCCCTAAATCAGCGCCATCTGGCGACCCGGCGGACAGAAGGCCGTGCAATCGAGGTTGAAGCCTTCGCGGTGATTGAGCCCCAGGCGTTTCAGTGCTTTGGCGAAGCGCTGGGCGAGCAGGTCGGCGAACGGCCCTTCACCGCGCATTCGGGCACCGAAGCGACTGTCGTACAGCTCGCCGCCACGGCTCTGGCGGATCAGGCTCAGCACATGCGCCGCACGTTGCGGGTAGTGCGCCTCAAGCCATTCCTCGAACAGCGGCGCCACTTCCAGCGGCAGGCGCAGCATCATGTACGCAGCGCTCTGGGCGCCGGCCGCGTGGGCTTCGGTCAGCAGGCTTTCGATTTCGCTGTCGTTGATCATCGGAATCATCGGCGAGCACAGCACGCCCACCGGAATCCCCGCCTCGCGCATCACCCGGATCGCCCGCAACCGGGCCTTGGGCGCGGCGGCGCGGGGCTCGAGAATGCGTTTGAGTTCGTCGTCCAGGGTGGTCAGGCTGATCATCACCGCCACCAGCCGTTGCTGCGCCAGTTCGGTAAGCAGGTCGAGGTCGCGCAGGATCAGAGAGCCCTTGGTGACGATGGTCACCGGATGCCGGTAGCGCAGCAGCACTTCGAGGGTCTGGCGGGTGATCCGGTGTTCGCGTTCGATTGGCTGATAGGGATCGGTATTGGAGCCGAGGTTGATCGGCGCGCATTGATAGCCTTTTTTCCCCAGCTGTTCTTCCAGCACCTGGGCGGCGTTGGTCTTGGCGATCAGCTTCGTTTCGAAATCCAGCCCCGGCGACATGTCCCAATAGGCGTGGCTGGGCCGTGCATAGCAATAAATACAGCCATGCTCGCAGCCGCGATAGGGATTGATCGAGCGGTCGAAGGGCAGGTCCGGCGAGGTGTTGCGGGTGATGATGGTCTTCGCGGTTTCGAAGCTGACTTCGGTGCCCTGGGTCAAAGGCACTTCCTGAAACCAGCCGTCATCCTCGGCCACCGAACGACTCGGCGCGAAGCGGTTGTGCGGGTTGGTTGCGGTGCCGCGACCGCGCGGGGGCAAGGGGCTGGTCATCACGGGTGTCCTTGATCTGTACATGCATACAGTATCTGCAAGGTGGCGGATGATCCACTACCGTTTGGCCGTCCATCAATAAATCGCGCGCTTAGTTGTAAGTTTGTTTAGAGATAAAGTTTCAGTTGTGCAAATTAAAGAAACATAAGTTGGCTGTTCGTTTACTGTTCAAGTTCGTAGTATCCACTCCGCTTCACACCACTTGACTATATAAAAGACAAAAGGATTTGATGATGTCGTTTTTTAATTCGCGCGGTATTTTTCTGCAACTTTTGCAACCCGACGCATCGGAGCCCAATACACTGGTTTCCATGCAACTGGCGCGTAAGGAACTGGGCTGGGATGCCGAGGCTGGCGTGCAGACCGAAATGCTGGTTGATCCGATCTTTGTCACCGCGACCTCCCGGGATGGCGGCCATACCTTCAGCATCGGCCGTCTTGAGCACGATGTGGATCGCGACGGTGAAATCGGTGAGCAGGATCGAGCCAAACTGGCTGCCCTGGCCAAAGCCTATGCCAGTATTACCAACCCGTAACAGCGATTGAATCAATAACCCCTGCATGAATAATCATGCAGGGGTTACTGCGTTTAGTTGTGGCTGGTTACTTGTCCAAGATCAGCGGCTGATGTTGTAGTCATATCGTCGGTGCGTAACTTGGCAACCTCTTTTGCGGTGACGGTGGAGCCCTTGTTACCCCAACTTTCACGAATAAAACTTACGACATCCGCCACTTCCTGATCCGACAGACGCCAGGCGAAGCCCGGCATGGTCAAGGTGGACGGCGCCGTGTGCGTTGCAGGCAGGGTGCCGCCCTTGAGCACGATGTGAATCAGCGAGGTCGGGTCGTCCGATTGCAGCACCGGATTGCCTGCCAGCGCCGGGAACACCCGGGTGTAGCCATGGCCGTCGGTGCGGTGGCACGCCGCGCAGTTGTCGATGTACACCGACGCGCCACGTTGGCTGTCATCCCCGTTCCACAGGGCCTTGGCGGCTTTCTCGTCGTACTGGTGCGGCTGGTCGGCAGGATCATTGGCCGGCAGCGATTTCAGGTAACGGGCAATTGCGGTCAGGTCGGCGTCGGTCATGTACTGCATGCTGTGGGTGACCACGTCGCTCATGCCGCCGAACACCGCACTGCGGTCGCTGCGACCGGTCTTGAGGAACTGCACCAGTTGTTCCTCGCTCCAGCTGCCGAGGCCGTCCTTGTGGTCGCCGTGCAGGCTCTTGGCGATCCAGCCTTCCAGCGGCGCACTGCCTGACAGAAAACTGCTGCCTTCGGCCGCGCTCAGGGATTTTTCCTGCATGGTCAGCGCCCGTGGCGTATGGCAGGCGCCGCAATGTCCGAGGCCTTCCACCAGATACGCCCCACGGCTGACGACGGCATCGTCCGACGCGGCTTTGTAATCCTCGACCTTCGGTGCGAACAGCCAGCGCCAGCCCATCAATGGCCAGCGCATGCTCAGTGGCCACGGGATGTCGCTGGCCTTGTTCTCTTGCGCCACCGGTTCCACGCCGTGCATGAAGTAGGCGTAGAGCGCCTGCATGTCGGTTTCGCTGACGCGGGCGTAGGACGGGTATGGCATCGCCGGGTACAAGGTACTGCCGTTTTTGGCTACGCCATGCCGCACGGCCTGGTCGAAGTCCTCGAAGCTGTAGTCACCGACGCCGGTTTTATCCGGGGTGATGTTGGTCGAGTAGATCGTGCCGATCGGGGTTTCCATCGGCAGGCCACCGGCGAACGGCTTGCCGTCCTTGGCCGTGTGGCAGGCCACGCAGTCGCCGGCACGGGCGAGGTATTCGCCTTGTTTGATCAAAGATTGATCAACTTCTGCGCCATGAACGGCAGTGCTGCCGAGCAGGGCCAGGGTTGCGATAACGAGAGTCTTCATGGTCATCGCTCCTTAAGCCTGAACCAGCGGGCCGGGGTTTTTCAGGTACTGCTCGCGGATCGCTTTCGCCGACCAGTAGGTCAGCGCGGCAACCAGCCCGGTCGGGTTGTAACCCAGGCCTTGCGGGAACGCCGAGGCACCCGGAACGAACACGTTGTGCACGTCCCAGCTCTGCAGGTAGCGGTTCAGCGCGCTGGTTTTCGGGTCGGTGCCCATGATCGCGCCACCGTTGAGGTGGGTGGTCTGGTACGACGCGGTGTTGAAGTGGTCGCCGACTTTCTTGCCGATCACGGCGATGGCTTTCGGGCCCATGGCTTCGGCGATCTTGCCCATTTTCTCGACCATGAAGCGGTTCATTTTGATGTCGTTTTCCTGCCAGTCGAACGTCATCCGCAGCAGCGGCATGCCGTAGGCATCGCGGTACACCGGGTCCAGATCGAGGTAGTTGCCACGGTAGGACTGATGCGCGCCGTGGGCGTCCATCGACACCTGGTGGGTGTAGTAATCGGCGGTCGCGCGTTTCCACGCACTGCCCCAGGCCGGAGTGCCCGGCGGGTTGGAGGTGCCGGCGATCGGTCGGCTGCCGGCCTGGTTGACCCACATCGGCGAGCCACCGACGAAACCATGCGGTCCGTGATCGAAGTTGTCGGCGTTGAAGTCATCCACCGCCACACCGTTGCCACCGGCACCGATGAAGTTGTTGGTGTGGGTGTCCTTGTCGAAGAACGCCTTGATGGTGGCCATGTTCTGGTAGGCGAAGTTACGCCCGACCACGCCTTCACCGCTGACCGGGTCGTAGGGTTTGCCGATGCCGGAGAGCAGCATCAGGCGCACGTTGTGCAACTGGAATGCGCCGAGGATCACCAGATCCGCCGGTTGCTCGATCTCGCGACCCTGGCCGTCGATGTAGGTGACGCCGGTGGCCTTGGTTTTCGTGCTGTCGAGGTTGACCCGCAGAACGTGCGCGTTAGGCCGCAGTTCGAAATTCGGCAGCGGCTTCAGCGCCGGCAGAATGTTCACGTTCGGCGACGCCTTGGAATACATGTAGCAGACGTAACCGCTGCAGAAACCGCAGAAGTTGCACGGGCCCATCTGCGCGCCGTAAGGGTTGGTATACGGCCCTGAAGTATTGGCGGAAGGCAGGTTGTAGGGTTTGTAACCGACTTCGGTAGCCGCTTTACCGAACAGCTGGGCGGAAACCGTGTTCTTCTGCGCTTCCAGCGGGAACGGGTTCGAGCGATCCGCTGCGTACGGGTTGCCGCCCTTACCCTGACCGACCAGTTGGCCTTTCACGGTCCAGGCCTGGCCGGAGGTGCCGAAGACTTTTTCGGCGAAATCGAAGAACGGTTCCAGCTCTTCATAGCTGACGCCGAAGTCCTGGATGGTCATGTCCTTGGGGATGAAGCTTTTGCCGTAGCGCTCTTCGTAATGGCTGCGCATGCGCAGTTCGATCGGGTCGACCCGAAAGTGCACGCCCGACCAGTGCAGCCCGGCACCGCCCACGCCATTGCCCGGCAGGAACGCGCCCAGTTGGCGGTTCGGCAGGGCGATGTCGTTGACGCTGTGGCGGATGGTGACGGTTTCCCTGGAAACGTCCTGGAAGAGTTTTTTCCGCACGCTGTAGGTGAGTTCGTCGATCACCTGCGGATAGTTACCGTCCGGGTAGGTGTCCTGCATCGGCCCGCGTTCCAGCGCCAGCACGTTGAGCCCGGCTTCGGTCAGCTCCTTGGCCATGATCGCGCCTGTCCAGCCGAAACCGACAATCACTGCGTCGACCTTCTTCATTACCGTTGCCATGCTCACGCCCTCTCGCCGCGAATCGAAACTGCCGGGAAGGGGTACTGCTCGTTGCGTTCCACCCAATCCATGAAATCGGCGCGGGCGCCGGGGAAGCCGATCATGGTCCAGCCGACCATGCCTTTATTGCCGCCGTGGATCGGGTCGCAGAAGAACCCTTCCTTCGTGTTTTGCAGCAAAAGATTGAAGAAAATCTTCGCCGGAACAGTGTCGAATTGCGGTTTTCCGGCTTCAAGCTGCTTGAGCAGATCGTCTCGGGTAGCGCTGTCTTGCTCGGCAAATGTTTTACCGTTGATGGATTTTGCCCACTGATCCGTGGCGGCAATGCCGAGGCGATAGATCTCTTTCGGCACCAGTTTGCTCTGCCAGCCCATCTCCGGCGCGGCGTCGGCATTGAACGGGCCCTGCATGTACCAAAGGGCACCGGCGGCGTACGGGGTGTTCATCTGACGGTCGATGTATTCCGGCACGCCAGCTTCGAGTGCACCTGGGCCTTGCGCGTCGTTGGGGATCAATTGCGCGACGGCGGCGTTGATGAACGCCCATTCTTCGGCGGTGAAGTAGATCGGCTGATAGGTGCTCGCTTCAACGGCGGCCGTTTTCGCCTGGGGCGTGGCAGGCGCGCTTTCAGGCGCTGCTTGCAGCACCGTGCTGCCGAGACCGCTGCCGGCCAGAGTCACGACCGGAATCAGGGTCAGGGATTTGCGCAAAAACTCACGCCGCGGGTTGTCTCGATCTTCATCAGACATGGGGATGCACCTCATCAGGCATTGATGGTTGTCAGCCGTTTCTGCGAACGGCTCAAGAATGTTCTGGCTGCGACGTGGCCGGAATGACCGGGAGAAGGGGGACGCGTCTGCAACATGATGTGACAAATGGTAGCAGGCTAAGCAACCGGATGAACCGATTCAGCCAAAAAAAGACCGCTTTTCGACCAAGGGAACCGCTGTATTCACGATTCTTTTACAAGCGCCTCACGGGGATTTGACTGCGAGGCTCGCAAGCTGCGGCCTTCACTGACAAAACCCACACGGTCGCCGTAAAGCATGTTCCTGACGCGTTTTTCCTCTGCATTCTGTTTGTCGCTGCTTGCGCTGTTCAGCTGGACTCCCGCTCAGGCCGCGGACACTCCGGCTTCCCGTCCCGTCGAGTGGGCGCAACCGGTAGAAGTGCAATACAACCTGTTCCAGATGTCGCCCACGCTGTATCGCAGCGCGCTCCCCGATGACGGCGCGGTGCCGTTGCTGAACAACCTGAAGGTGGCCACGGTCATCAACTTTTTGCCGGAAGCGGATTCCAACTGGCTGAAAGCTCCCGGTATCCATCAGGTGCAATTGCCCTATCGCACCAATCACGTGGACGACAGTGATGTGCTCAAGACCTTGCGTGCCATCCAGTCCGCCGAAGCCGACGGCCCGGTGTTGATGCACTGCAAGCACGGCTCCGATCGCACCGGCCTGATGGCGGCCATGTACCGGATCGTGGTGCAGGGCTGGAGCAAGGAAGACGCCCTGAATGAAATGACCCAGGGCGGCTTTGGTGAGAGTGGGCACTTCCGGGACAGCGTGCGCTACGTGATGCAGGCCGATGTCGACAAGTTGCGCACCGCGCTGGCCAATGGCGATTGCAGCACCAGCGCGTTTGCTACCTGCTCGATGAAGAGCTGGTTTCAGACGGTCAATCTGAAGTAACTCGTCCGGCTTCTCCGTCAACGAGGCCGGCGACCGGCTCGCCGATGAACGCTTCCACCGCGTCCAGCAACGGACGCCCCGCACCCGGCGTAAAGAACGTTGCACGAAACTCACGGCCGGTTTGTGCGTTGAACACCCAGTCACGACTGAAGCGCTTGAACGCTTCCTCAGCCAGCACGCCCGACCAGACGTAGGCGTAAACCGAAGCGTCGTAATGGGTCGCCATGTAATCGAATCCATTGGCGAAGCGGTGATCGTCCGGCAGTTGCAGATGACACAGGCTGCGCTGCACAGCGGTGCAAACCTCCTCGATCGAGCGTCCATCGCCGTGGGGCAGGTGCAGCTCGAAATCGATCATCGCCCCCATCAGCAACAAGGCCTGTTGCCGGCTGGAATGGGCCTGACTGGCTGACAGTACCGCGTCGACCCGTGCGGGGCTCAAGCGCTCGCCGGTCTGAAAATGCGCGCCGAGCCAAAGCACAAACTCCCGCGACAAACACCACTGCTCGAACAATTGCCCGGAAAACTCCGCCGCTTCATGGCCCAGTTGCAGGATGCCGGACAGGCTGTGATGGGGCGAGTGCGTCAGCACATGCTGCAAGCAATGGCCAAACTCATGAAACAGCACCCGCAGATCGTCGAGTTCGAGCCGGCACGGATGGGTGTCCGTGGCCGGTGTGAAATTGCTGTAGAGCAGGGCAATCGGCAGCGCCGGGCGACCTTCGGCGTTGATCCGGCGATTGCGCAGCGTGGAGGTGCCGGGGAAGTCCACCGCGTTGTCGCAGTGAAACGGGTCGAGGTAGATGTAACCGATGACCTGCTCATGCTCGCTGATTTCCAGCAGGCGCACATCGTCATGCCAGTGCCCGCCACCGGACCGCTCGACGATGCGAATCCCGAACATCCGTTCGCAGAACAGAAAGAGCCTGCGCAGGGTGCCCTCGAGCGGAAAGTAATCACGCAGGTTTTCCAGTGCACCGGGAAACTGCTGCTGGCGCCATTGTTCGGCGAGGAAGTCTTCATCCCACGGCTGGACCCGGTCGATCCCGCGTTGCTGTGCAAAGGTCGCCAGTTGTTCTGCATCCTGCGCGAGGGCGGGTGCCAGCTGCGCCGCCTGACCCTGGAGAAAACCACTGACCCACGCCGTCGTCCGGGTGCTGTTTTTGGCCAGACTCAGTTGCGCGGCGTTTTCATGGCCGAGCAAACGGGCTTTCTGCTGGCGCAAGGCAAGCAGTTTGGCCAGCACCGGGCCGTTATCAAAGCGACCGGCCAGCGGCCCGCGATCGGAGGCGCGGGTCATGTAGGCAACGTAGCATTCCTCCCGCAAGGCGCGGTTCTCGGCGTGCTTGAGGATGTGCTGACAGGTGTTCTGGTCCAGCCGGACCAGCCAGCCGTCATGCCCGTTCTGGCGTGCGGCAAGTGCCAGCCGATTCGTCATCGCCGGCGACAGGCCCGCCAGCAGCGCAATATCGTCGACACGTTTGCTCCACGCCTCGGCCCAGCGCTCGAGGTTGTCCAGAAACACGTACTCCAACCCGCCGATCTCGCGGTTCAACCGCGCCAGTTCCTGTTGCTGTTCAGTAGGAAGCTCGATGCCCGACTGCTTGAATCGGCGCAGAATCCGCGCCAGTGCGATGTTGCGCGACTCATCGAAACTGCCGGCGATCGAGCTCTGCGCCAAACGCTGGTAAGCCTCGTACAACGGGCGATTGCGGGCTTTATCGGAGCGATACTGATTGATCGCCAGATGCGCCTTGGCGCTTTCCACGAGCCAGACCGGATCGTCGGACCTGACCATCGACAACGTTTCAAGAATCGAGCGAACTTCACCGAGGCGCGCGTCGGCCTCGTCGATGCTCAGCACCAGATCATCCCAGCCGGGATGTTCGGTCTGACTGGCGATCACCTGAGCGATGATGCGTCGATTATCGGCAATGATGCCGGTGACGGCCGGCAGCAAGTGCTCGGCGCGAATCGCTGGCCACGGTGGCAGCGTCCAGTGTTGTAAGAGGGGATTGGTGTCGGGCATGGCAGCTTCCTTCGAGGCGTGGCACAAAGGGCCAGCCTACGAAGCAAGTGCGGGGGACAGGTGTTAAGCCAATACCACCTTCCACCGGGATTCGGCAGAAGGTGGTTCTGGATCAGTGCTGCTCGTCGGGCTTTTTCTTCAACTTCGGATTCGGGAAGAACTGCACCGCCTGAACCGTCTTGTCCGGTGCAGGCTTGAGCGCACTGGTGTTGACCCGCGTGCCCAGCTCTTTTGGAACCGACAACCCTTGTGCGTTCAGCGTATCGCTGTAGCCGCACGCCACACATTCGCGGTGCGGGACATCGTCCTCGCTCCACATCATCAGTTTGTCCGGCTCGCTGCACGCCGGGCAGACCGCCCCGGCGATAAAGCGTTTCTTGGTCTTCACGGGTGCCTCACTCATGCTGCCGCGTCCTCACTCAGGCCGCTGTGGCGCAAGAGTGCGTCAATCGATGGCTCACGGCCACGGAAGTCGACGAACAGCACCATCGGCTCCTGCGAGCCGCCGCGGGCCAGGATCGCCTCGCGGAAGGCGCGACCGGTGTCGGCATTGAGCACGCCGTCTTCTTCGAACTTGGAGAAGGCATCTGCCGACAGCACTTCCGCCCATTTGTAGCTGTAGTAACCCGCTGCGTAACCGCCGGCGAAGATGTGCGCGAAGCTGTTCGGGAAGCGGTTGTAGGCCGGAGGGCGCATCACCGAGACTTCGTTGCGCACGCCTTCCAGCACCTGCGCGACGCTGCGACCGTCACCGTGGGTGGCGTGCAGTTCGAAGTCGAACAGCGAGAACTCCAGCTGACGCACCATCATCAGGCCGGACTGGAAGTTCTTCGCCGCGAGCATTTTTTCCAGCAGATCCTGCGGCAGCGGCTCGCCGGTTTCGTAGTGGCCGGAAATCAGCGCCAGGCCTTCCGGCTCCCAGCACCAGTTTTCCATGAACTGGCTCGGCAGTTCGACCGCATCCCACGCCACGCCGTTGATGCCCGATACGCCGGCATGCTCGACGCGGGTCAGCAGGTGATGCAGGCCGTGACCGAATTCGTGGAACAGGGTGGTCACTTCATCGTGGGTCAGCAGCGCAGGCTTGCCGCTGTCGGCCGGGGTGAAGTTGCACACAAGGTTGGCCACCGGGCTTTGCAGCACGCCGTCGAGGGTGCGGCGACGGTCGCGGGCGCCGTCCATCCAGGCACCGCCGCGCTTGTTGGCGCGGGCGTAGAGGTCGAAGAAGAAGCGGCCGACGTGCTGGCCGTTTTCCTTGATCTCGAACAGGCGTACGTCCGGATGCCAGGTATCGAAGCCTTTCAGTTCGGCGATTTCGATGCCGTACAGGCGCTGAACGATAGCGAACAGGCCGCCCAGCACTTTGTCGATCGGGAAGTAGGCGCGCAGGGTTTCCTGGGCGACGCTGTAACGTTGCTCACGGAGTTTTTCACCGTAGAAACCGCTGTCCCAGCTTTGCAGATCGGCGCAGCCCTGTTCGGCGGCGTAAGCCTTGAGCTGTTGCAGATCCTGGGCGGCGAACGGTTTGCTGCGCTTGGCCAGATCACGCAGGAAGCTCAGCACCTGATCGCTGGACTCGGCCATTTTGGTGGCCAGGCTCAGCTCGGAGAAACTGGAGAAACCGAGCAGTTTGGCCAGTTCCTGACGCAGGTCGAGGATTTCGCCCATCACCGGGCCGTTGTCGTTCTGGCCGGCATTCGGGCCCTGATCCGACGCACGGGTGCAGTAGGCGGCGTAGACTTCTTCACGCAGCGCACGGTCCTGGGCGTAGGTCATCACCGCGTAGTAGCTCGGGAATTCCAGGGTGATCAGCCAGCCATCGAGGCCTTTGGCCTGTGCGGCGGCAGCCATTTGTGCCTTGGCCGAATCGGTCAGGCCGGCGAGGGCGGCTTCGTCGGTCAGGTGCTTGGTCCAGGCCTGGGTGGCGTCGAGCAACTGGTTGGAGAAGCGGCTGCCCAGCTCGGACAGCTTGCTCTGCACTTCGGCGTAGCGCTTCTGTTCGGCTTCCGGCAGGTCGATGCCCGACAGGCGGAAATCGCGCAGGGCGTGTTCCAGAATGGTTTTCTGAGCCACGTCGAAACCGGCAGCTTCCGGGCTGTTGGCCAGGGCTTCATAGGCCTGGAACAGCTCGCGGTTCTGGCCCATCTCGGTGGAATAGGCGCTCAATGCCGGCAGGCACGACTCGTAGGCTTCGCGCAGTTCGGCGCTGTTGCACACGGCATTGAGGTGGCTGACCGGGCTCCAGGCAGCGCCCAGGCGATCATTGAGTTCGTCCATCGCCAGCACCAGCCCGGCCCAGGTCGGGTTCTGGCCCTGGGTCTTGAGGATTTCGGCAATGGCGGCGCGGTTGTCGGCCAGAATGGTTTCGATGGCCGGCTGCACGTGTTCGGCACGGATCGCGGAGAACGGCGGCAGGTCGTAGGACTGCAGAAGAGGGTTGTTCACGCTCACGGTTGGCACCTTGGCTGGAAGAAACATGCGCCCATCTTAATTACAATCGACACCCACCGCAGCTATCGGCGACAGAGAGAGAACTAATCGTGTCCCTTCGCAAGTACCAGAATCACACCCCACGCCTGAGCCAAGGCGCTTTTGTCGACGGCTCCGCGGTGGTGATCGGCGACGTCGAAATCGGCGAAGACAGCTCCGTGTGGCCGCTGACCGTGATCCGCGGTGACATGCACCGCATCCGTATCGGTGCGCGCACCAGCGTGCAGGATGGCTGCGTGTTGCACATCACCCACGCCGGCCCGTTCAACCCGGACGGCTTTCCGCTGCTGATCGGCGATGACGTGACCATCGCCCACAAGGTCATGCTGCATGGCTGCACCGTTGGCAGCCGCGTGTTGATCGGCATGGGCAGCATCGTCATGGACGGCGCGGTGGTCGAGGACGACGTCATCATCGGCGCTGGCAGCCTGGTGCCACCGGGCAAGCGTCTGGAAAGCGGTTTTCTGTACGTGGGCAGTCCGGTGAAGAAGGTTCGCCGGCTGACCGACAAGGAAAGCGCCTTTTTCACCTACAGCGCGGCGAATTACGTGAAGCTCAAGGACCTGCATCTGGCTGAAGGCTACGACCAGCTCTGACTTTTCTCTCTATTGCCCGGGATTTTTCATGCATTACCAGACCGTACTGTTCGACCTCGATGGCACCCTCACCGACCCGCGTGAGGGCATCACCCGTTCCATCCAGTTCGCCTTGAGCAAACTCGGCATCGACGAACCCGACCTGACCAAACTGGAACACTTCATCGGCCCGCCGCTGTTGCAGGCGTTCATGCAGTTCTATGGTTTTGATGAAGCGAAAGCGTGGGAGGCGGTGAATTTCTACCGCGAGCGCTTCAAGGTCACCGGCCTGTACGAGAACCGGGTGTTCGAAGGCGTCACGCCGTTGCTGGAAACCCTGAGTGGCCAAGGACGGCAGCTGTATATCGCGACGTCGAAGCCGTGGGTGTTCGCCCGGGAAATCGCCCGACACTTTGATTTCGCCAAACACTTCAAGGTGATTTACGGCAGCGAACTGGACGGCACTCGCACCAATAAGGTCGAGCTGATTGCCCACCTGATCGCCGAGGAAGGGCTGGATCCGGCCAATACGCTGATGATCGGTGACCGCAAGCACGACCTGATCGGTGCTCGTAGCAACGGTCTGGACGCGGCGGCGGTGGGTTACGGTTTTGGCAGCCATGAAGAGCTGAGCGCGGAAGCGCCGGCGTATCACTTCGAGACGCTGGCGGAGTTGCATCAGGCGTTTTTGCAGCGCTGATCGTTAATCCGGGCGAAGGGCAGCCAGCTCACGCAGCGCTGCCTTGCGCTTGTCCGCCGGCAATTTACCCAGCTGTTCGACCCGCGAATAAAACTGCGGCCAATCTCCCTTCACCTGCCTGAACAACGCCGCGAACGCCGGCACCCACTGGTCATACAGCCCGAACGGCAACAGCCGTGCATTGTTCAACGGCGCATTGACCCAGGCGTCATAGCGTTTGTCGCCGGCCCACTGGCCATCGCGCATCGCTCGATAATCCTGTCGAAACCGTTCGAACTCCGCCGCCTTGCGCTCGCGCATCTGCGCCGTTGCGAGTGGTTGTGCATAGAGTTTTTCAAGACGTGAGCGGGTATCGAGGATCAACTGAATGAACTGATCCCGCTGCTTGAGCTTCGAGTCGTTTTCCGGGGGCAAGCCCCGAAACGCTCGCCACTGCCGCGTACCTTCCTGCTCGACGAAGGTCGCGAAGGACTCGTTGAACTCGGTGTCGTCCTTCACATAGAAGCGCTGGTGGGCCAGTTCATGGAAGATCAGCGTCGCCAGACGCTCGTCGCCCCAGCCCATCATCGAATTGAGGATCGGGTCGTTGAACCAGCCCAGGGTCGAGTAGGCCTCGACGCCACCGATCGACACGTCCATGCCTTGCAGGCGCTGAATCGCGGCTTCGCCCCGCGCCGCGCTCTGGCTGTAATAGCCGCGGTAGGCCACGCAACCGGCAATCGGGAAGCAATGGTTCTGCGGGCTCAGGGAAAACTCCGGGGTGGCGAACACATTCCACACGACGAATGGCCGACCGATATCGGCGTAGAGGCGATAGCTTTGGTTGTCCGGCAGGTGCAGGTGTTCGCTGGCGAAGGCCCGGGCTTTCTGGGACTGGGCGAGGTGAGTGCGCAGTTTGGCGTCGCGAGCCGGGTCGGCGATCACCTTGGCCACCGGCTCCCGTGCCCGCAAAAGCTGCAGCTGACCGCTGGCCAGCTGGCTGTAATAGCTCAGGCTTGAGCAACCGTTGAGCAACAAAATCATCACACCCGGAAACAAAACCCGCAAAACGCGATCAAGTAACCCATGGCTTGGAAGCGGCCTGATCAAAATAAGAAATCCCCCCGGAAAGTCTGCCCAAGACTATCCCGCCCATTGGAGCTCCGCTATGCGCATGTTGATACTGACAGGAAGCGTGCTGACGCTGGCCGGTTGTGCCGGATTCGGAATGCCGTCCCCTGACCCCTCGCAAGCCTGGATCGATCTGGATGCCCGGCAACAGGACACGGCGTTGCAGGCGCTGGAAGTCGACAAAAAGGCTTCCGTCGATCATCGTTACTTCGAAGTGCAGCCCGGCAGTCATGAGCTGACGGTGCGTTATCAATTCCCGGTCGAGGCGACCAACATCGGCCCGGATGCCGAGCCGCTGTGGCGCGATTGTCAGTTGAACGTGAAATTCAAGGATTTCAACGCTGGCCAGCGTTATCAGTTGCAGGCGGGAAGCATCGGTTTCCGTCCGTGGGCCAAGCTCTATGACCAACAACGCAACGTGGTGGGCCAGGGCACGCCGGCAGGCTGCCAGCGAACCTGATCGGCGTTATGCTGGATGTCCGAACTCACGGACATCCATCATGCGCACGTTGATGCTGTTGCTGGCCGCAGGCGTACTCACCGGTTGCCAGACACCGTTGCCCCCCGTCGACCCGAACATGGCCTGGGTCGAATTCTCCACGCCAACCCCCGGCGGGAAACTGCTGATGGCCGAGCGTCTCGACAACAGGCGGCTGACTGACGGGCGCTTCTTCCAGGTCACGCCCGGCAGCCACGAGCTGCGGGTGCGCTTCGACTTTGAAGTGTTCGGCGGAGGCGGCAGCCTGATGACCGGCCCCGTTGAGCGGCTGTGCTATCTGACCATCCGCTACGATTATTTCGAGGCGGGCCAGCGCTACTTGCTTGAAGGCCGTTCGCTGGCGTTTACCCCGAGTGCCCGCCTGTACAACGACAAGCGGGAAATCGTCGCCGAGGACCGCGAGGTCAACTGCATCATCTGAGGCGCATCAGCGGTCGTTCTTCTGATAGATGATGGCTTTGGTGCCGTTGTCGCAGGTGCCGACGATCATGGCGACGTCGTGTTTTTCAGCCTCCTCTTTGGAGACTATCTCCAGGGTGTAGGAGGGCACGGCGTTCGCCTGAATCTTGATTTCGATCTCTTGCTTGAGTTCTTCGCAGTCTTTGGGCGCTGCGAAGGCCGACGTTGCCAGCACGCCACAGATAACCGCCAAGGCAAAACGTTTCATGGTTGAAGCTCCATCGAAGCAGCGCGCACGAAGATGCGCGAAAGCTGCTGTCATTTATTCGACCACATTTTTGCCTGGCGGGTTCTGATCCGGCTCAATCCGTCAGCCAACCAGCGACGCGTCGAGAGTGATCTTCGCATTCAACACCTTGGACACCGGGCAACCTTCCTTGGCCTTGTTACTCAGCTCTTCGAACTGCGCCTGGGTCGCTCCCGGAATTTTTGCCTTGAGGATCAGTTTCACCGCGGTGATCGCAAAGCCACCATCCACCTGATCCAGCGTGACCTCGGCCTGGGTGTCGATGCTGTCGGCCTTGAGCCCGGCGTCACCGAGAATCATCGAGAACGCCATGGAGAAACAGCCCGCATGGGCGGCGCCGATCAGTTCTTCCGGATTGGTGCCCTTGCCGCCCTCGAAGCGGGCCTTGAAGCCGTACGGCGCTTCACGCAGGACGCCGGTTTCGGTGGAAATCGAGCCGATGCCGGTTTTCAGGTCACCTTCCCAATGCGCGGATGCCTTCTTCACGATAGCCATGTGTGCCTCCTTCAATTCGGGCGCGAAACGCCGCGCCGTCGTGGTTTTTGCCTGCAAGGCTTCTGAGGATAGACGCCGGAACAAAGTTCAGCCCAAGTGAATCGTTGACTTTTTTAGTAGGAAATTTCGGATCGGCTATTGAAACTCGGGTATATGCCCTTATTGCACAGAACACGCTTATGAATTGGGCAGGTTTGCGTTCGCCAAGAACAAACCTGCGCCCTCAATCGGAGATGCAGGTTTATGAAGCAATTGTCCGACGTAAAATTTTCCACCCTCGATCTGGTGCCGGTACGCGAGAACGGCAGCCCGGCCCAGTCGCTGCGCAACTCGCTGGATCTGGCGCAGCATGTCGAGAAGTTCGGCTACACGCGGTTCTGGGTCGCCGAGCACCACAACATGGATGGCATCGCCAGTTCCGCCACCTCGGTGTTGCTGGGCTATCTGGCCGGCGGCACGTCGACCATTCGGGTCGGCTCTGGCGGTGTGATGCTGCCCAACCACGCACCGCTGGTGATCGCCGAGCAGTTCGGCACCCTTGAAAGCCTGTATCCGGGGCGCATCGACCTCGGCCTGGGCCGTGCGCCGGGCTCCGATCAGATGACCGCCCGTGCCCTGCGCCGTGAGCGCTCCGGCAGTGCCGACGACTTCCCCGAGGACGTGGCAGAGCTGGTGCGCTTCCTCGGCCCGCGCACCCCGGATCAGCGCGTGATCGCGATGCCGGGCACCGGCACCAACGTGCCGATCTGGCTGCTCGGTTCCAGTCTGTTCAGTGCGCAACTGGCCGGCGAGCGCGGTTTGCCCTACGCCTTCGCCTCGCATTTCGCACCGCGCTTCATGCACGAGGCGATTCGCGTCTACCGCAATCACTTCAAGCCATCGACAGTGCTCGATAAACCGTACGTGATGCTCGGCGTGCCGCTGGTGGCGGCCGATACCGATGAACAGGCCGATTACCTGGCAACGTCGGTGTACCAGCGAATTCTCGCGCTGATGCGTGGGCAAAGTCTGGTGCAGCGTCCGCCGGTGAAAACCATGGACGGCCTATGGCTGCCCCACGAGCGTGAGGCGGTGGGAGATTTCCTCGGTCTGGCGATGGTCGGCAGTCCGAAGAAAATCCGCGCGAAACTCGAAGTGCTGGTCGAACAGACCCAGGCTGACGAATTGATATTCACCTGCGACCTGTACGAACACGCCGATCGCCTGCATTCCTACGAGCTGCTGGCGCAGGTGATGAAGGGCTGAGGTCTGAAATCCGGGCACAAAAAAGCCGACGCATTGCGTCGGCTTTCTTTTTTCCGGCGTGATCAGCCGCGGGTGTAAACGATCTCTTTGGCGCCGCCTTCGCAGGTGCCAACGACTTTGCCACCACTGGCCGCACCCTTGTCGACAATCTCCAGCGAATATCCGGATACGCTCTTGGCATCCAGCTTGGCCGCAATTTCGGCCTTCAGTTCTTCACAGGGCTTGCCGGCAGCAAACGCACCACCCGCAAGGCTCAACAAACCTACCGCCAACATGAACTTCTTCATCGGTCGCACTCCCTGGTCGGATTAAAAAAGGCAGGCATCGAGCCGTTCGCCCGATGCGCTCACCTTGTAGCGCTTTGCCATTCCTATGGCACTCGGCCAGCGCGCAAGTTCAGAAGCGTAGACCAAACTCAGCTGCTGGCAATCCGGAACCCGACTTTCAGGGTCACTTGAAAGTGCGCCGCCTTGCCGTCCTTGATGTGGCCGCGGGTTTCGGTCACTTCGAACCATTCCAGATGCTTGATGCTCTTGTTGGCCTCGGCCAACGCGTTGTTGATGGCGTCTTCGATGCTGCTGGTGGACGAACCGACCAGCTCGACTTTCTTGTAGGTGTGATGGTCACTCATGGTGTTCTCCTTGAAGTGTGCAATTGAGCCTAGCAGCGATTTGCCGTGTTGATTTCGGCGATCCGGGCGAGGGGAAGTTCAGATTTTTCGCACTTTCCAGAACCCGTGAAGTCCCAAACAACACACGCCACTCATCACCAATGCAGGAGAGCCACCATGGCCAACACCTCGTTACGCAAAGCCTCGTTGCAAAGCATGGAAGCGGAGATCGAGAGTCTGCTCAAGTCGTTGGAAAGCCTGAAGGACGACGCTTCGGACGAGTCGCGCAAGACCCTCAAGGCGCTCAAGGGCAACGCTGAAAGTGCGCTGAAACACTCGCGCAGCCTGCTCAGCGATGCCTACGAAGAAGTCAAAGTCAAAACTCGCGAGACCGGGATCGCCACCCGCGATTACGCGCAGGAACATCCGTGGACGACCGCCGGTGTGGCGGTCGGTGCGCTGGGTCTGCTGGCCGCTTACTTGCTGTTCAAGCGCGGCGAGTGATCCGCCTGGCGCAGCTCGTGCCTGAGCCACTGCGCCAATTGCCGGGCGCGCCCGTCTGCGGCGCGCTTGGGTAGCCACAACGCCAGTTGCGCCGGGGTTTCGCTGAAACCCCACGGCGCGACCAGGCGACCGGCCTTCAAATCTTCGGTCACCAGCGGTTCCGGCGCGATCGCCACGCCCAGCCCGGCGACGGCCGCTTCCAGCAAGTAATATAAATGCTCGAAACCTTGCCCCAGCTTCAACGCCTTGGCGTCGAGGCCGTTTTGCTGCGCCCAGCTCGGCCAGGCTTGCGGGCGTGAGGTCGTGTGCAGCAACGGTTCGTCGAGCAGAGCAATGGGCGCCGCCGATTGCAGGCGCTGGTAACCGCTGAACAGCGGGCTCATGACCGGGCCGATGCGCTCGCTGGCCAGCTCATAGACTTGCATGTCTGCGGGCCATGGCGGTTCGGCGAACAGCAGCAATGCATCCAGCCCCGGGCGTCGTGGATCGAGATCGCCTTCTCCGGCGGACAAGTGCAGACGCAAGTCCGGCAGATCGGCATTCAGCCTTCCCAGTCGCGGAATGAACCAGCGCGCCAGCAGGCTGCCGGAACAACCGAGCACAAACGGCGCATCGGCGGTGCTTTGGGTCAGTTCCGCGCAAACGCTGCGCAAGCGATCGAACGCTTCGCCGCTGGCATCGCGCAGGCGGATGCCGGCATCTGTGAGTTTAAGGCCACGACCGTCCTTGACGAAAAGACTGACGCCGAGATGCTCTTCCAGCACCTTGAGCTGGCGGCTGACCGCGCCGTGGGTGACGTGCAGTTGCTCCGCAGCCTGGCTGACGCTGTTCAGGCGGGCGGTGGCTTCGAAGGCGCGCAAGGCATTCAGCGGGGGAAGGTCATGGCTCATGATATCTGTGAGTTTTCCTGACAGGTTGTGGCGATCTTATCGGTTTTCAGCCTGCAAGGTCAGGGGTAGAGTGAACGCCATTGTCTTCTCGTGAAATCCGCTGGAGCGAACCATGACCCAGACTTCGAACACCTCCGATCTGCGTAACGGCCCTGACGCCAACGGCCTGTTTGGCTCGTTCGGCGGCCGTTACGTCGCCGAAACCCTGATGCCGTTGATCCTCGACCTGGCCCGCGAATACGAAGCGGCCAAGGAAGATCCGGCGTTCAAAGAAGAATTGGCCTACTTCCAGCGCGACTACGTCGGACGTCCGAGCCCGTTGTATTTCGCCGAGCGCCTGACCGAGTTCTGCGGTGGCGCCAAGATCTACCTCAAGCGCGAAGAGCTGAACCACACCGGCGCGCACAAGATCAACAACTGCATCGGCCAGATCCTGCTGGCGCGGCGCATGGGCAAGAAACGCATCATCGCCGAGACCGGCGCCGGTATGCACGGCGTGGCCACCGCCACCGTGGCTGCGCGTTTCGGTCTGGACTGCGTGATCTACATGGGCACCACCGACATCGAACGTCAGCAGGCCAACGTGTTCCGCATGAAGCTGCTGGGCGCCGAGGTGATCCCGGTGGTCGCCGGCACCGGCACCCTGAAAGACGCGATGAACGAAGCGCTGCGTGACTGGGTGACCAACGTCGACAGCACTTTCTACCTGATCGGCACCGTGGCCGGTCCACACCCATATCCAGCGATGGTTCGCGACTTCCAGGCCGTGATCGGCAAGGAAACCCGCGATCAGCTGCAAGCTCAGGAAGGTCGTCTGCCGGACAGCCTGGTGGCGTGCATCGGTGGCGGTTCCAACGCCATGGGCCTGTTCCACCCGTTCCTCGATGACAAGAGCGTCGAGATCATCGGCGTCGAAGCCGCCGGTTACGGCATCGAGACCGGCAAACACGCGGCCAGCCTCAACGGCGGCGTACCGGGTGTGTTGCACGGCAACCGTACCTTCCTGCTGCAGGACGACGATGGCCAGATCATCGACGCCCACTCGATTTCCGCCGGCCTCGACTATCCGGGCATCGGCCCTGAGCACGCGTGGTTGCATGACATCGGCCGCGTCCAGTACACCTCGGTGACCGACGACGAAGCCCTCGCTGCATTCCACCAGTGCTGCCGTCTGGAAGGGATCATCCCGGCACTGGAAAGCGCCCACGCCCTGGCCGAAGTATTCAAACGCGCACCGAAACTGCCGAAGGATCACCTGATGGTGGTCAACTTGTCCGGTCGCGGCGACAAAGACATGCAGACCGTCATGTACCACATGGAAACTTCCAAGCAGGAGAAACACTGATGAGCCGCCTGCAAACCCGCTTTGCCGAACTCAAAGAACAGAACCGCGCAGCACTGGTGACCTTCGTCACCGCCGGTGATCCGGACTACGACACCTCGCTGGCCATCCTCAAAGGCCTGCCGAAAGCCGGTGCTGACGTGATCGAACTGGGCATGCCGTTCACCGACCCGATGGCCGACGGTCCGGCGATCCAGCTGGCGAACATCCGTGCCTTGGGCGCCAAGCAGAACCTGATCAAAACCCTGCAAATGGTCCGCGAGTTCCGCAAGGACAACAGCGACACGCCGCTGGTGCTGATGGGTTACTTCAACCCGATCCACAAGTTCGGCGTCGAGCGCTTTATCGCCGAAGCCAAAGAGGCTGGGGTTGATGGCCTGATCGTGGTCGACATGCCACCGGAGCACAACTCGGAACTGTGCGACCCGGCCCAGGCTGCAGGCATCGACTTCATCCGCCTGACCACCCCGACCACCGATGATGCGCGTCTGCCGAAAGTGTTGAACGGCAGCTCCGGCTTCGTTTACTACGTGTCGGTAGCCGGTGTGACCGGTGCCGGTGCGGCGACGCTGGAACACGTCGAGGAAGCGGTGGCGCGTCTGCGTCGTCACACCGACCTGCCGATCAGCATCGGTTTCGGTATCCGCACGCCGGAGCAGGCCGCGTCCATCGCGCGTCTGGCCGATGGTGTGGTGGTGGGCTCGGCGCTGATCGATCACATCGCCAATGCGACCACGCCGGACCAGGCCATCGACGGCGTGCTGAGCCTGTGCTCGGCGCTGTCCGAAGGCGTGCGTAAGGCTCGCGTCAGCTGAAGGTAAAGTTCCTGATACAGAGGAATTAGGACCTCGCGGCACAGACTAAATGAGCAAGACCGAGGGATTCAGAACCCGTTCTGAATCCCTTTTTGCTGTCAGTGCAGTGAGGAAAGACCCGATGAAAATGCCGAAACGTCTGATTGCCAGTCTGGGCGTGCTGATGATCAGCGCGACGCCGCTGCTGGCCAGCGCCGATCCGCGCGACGATCATGACCACGGCGGCCCGCAGCAGGGCCACTACGACAATCGCGGTGGTGATCACCATGATTGGCAAAGCAACCATCGCGGCGGCCCGCCGCCTCGGGATTTCGGCCCGGTGCGTCAGGTGATCCGTGACAATCATGGCTATTTCGTGCGCGGTGCACCGCCACCTCCAGGCATCCATCTGGTCCGTGGCCGACCGCTCCCCCATGGCTATTACGGCGAGCGGCTGGATAACCGGGCGTTGAGTCGCCTGCCGTATTACCCGGGTTATGAATGGCGTCGTGCCGGCGGTGACATCGTGCTGATCGCAGTGGGCAGCGGGGTCGTTTACGAAGTGCTGGATGGCGTTCTGTACTGATCGTCAGGCAATAAAAAAGACCGCAGCCTTTATGGGCTGCGGTCTTTTGTTTTCAGGGCGGTTGTTTTTCAGGGCAGTTCCAGTCCGCCGGAGGCCTTGTGAAGTTTGCGCAGATGCTCGCCGATCTGCTTCACGTTGGCCTCGCTGGCCGCAATCTCGGCCGCTCGTTTGGGCTCCAGCAGCGCGCGCACTTCCTTATCGAGATCGCCGGTCAGAGCCAGCAACTGTTTCTGGCGCTGGCTGCTTTCCGCTTCAAGTCGGCTGAACTCGCTCGGTTGCGGCAGGCCATAACCTCGGGAATCGAGCAGTTCTGCCGGTCGGCTGAGGAAGCCGCTGTTGGCGAGGATCTGCTGCAAGGTGGCGTTGGCCTTGTCCATGCCACCGTTTTCCAGCTCCCGGGCGCCAAGGTAGCGTTGCTTGACCTCATCCTGAGCCAACAGTAATTGGCGGCGGAAACTGGCTTGCTCCAGCAACAACAGCGCGGCGCTGGTGCGCAGGTCGGCCCGTTCGAACCACGGGCGACGCTCTTCGGCGGACAGCGAAAGCCATTCTTCAACGGTTGTCTGCTTGATCGGCAATTGCTTCTTCAACACATCGAACATCGCCTGATAACGATCTCGGAACGAGTCGAAGCGATAACCCAGGCGCAATGCCTCTTTCGGATCATCGAGCACGCTGGTGTCGGCCAGGCCTCGCCCCTTCAGCACTTCCAGCAAACCGTTGGGCATGATGCTGTCGAGGCCAGTGAGCCGGGCGTTGTTGCTGCCGCTGCGCAGCAGTTTCAGGCCTTCCACCGCGCAGTTGTTGGAGAGGAAGAAGTAATTGCCGTCGTAGCTCCAGTGCATTTCGGCGGCGTGTTCGACCACACCCTCGATTTCGCTGCGCGAGAGATTCAGCGGCACCGACGCCAAGCTGCGCAGTTCGGTCTTGGTGTATTCGTCGATCACCTGCGCCAGCGGCAGCACGAACAGTCGTGACGGGTACTTGCCGACCAGCCCGTCCCAACTCGACAGCTGCACGTCACCGACGAAGGCGCGGTACGACAGCACCAGATGCTGATCAAGATCCAGTCGGCAGTCCGGACCGCGTGGCCGGCCCGGTGCACAGATCACCAGACGCAACATGCTGTGGCCCCAACGGCTGACCCAGTTCTGGTTGGCTTCGGCCAGCAGGTAATCTACCGCGTACACGCGTTCCGGATCGACCTGGCCAAGGGGCTGTTTGGCAAAGTCGTTGCCGGCATTGAGGAAAGCGAAGGTTTTGGCGCATTCATCCTTTGCCGGCGGTGCCCAGCCGAAGTGTTCCTGGTAATAGCGATACAGCGCCGGGCGACGACAGGCGTAACTCGGGTCGAGGAGGAAATACTCCATGTTGACCGCGACAAACTCCTTTGGGCTGGAGATTTCGTAGAGGTCGGGGCTGCGGGCGATCTGCCGGTTGTGCTGTTCACGTTCGCCACGACGGCCGACGTATTGCTGCCAGCCGGCGAGGTCGAGCAGGCGTGGATCATCGCTGAGGGTGAAGCGCCGACCGTTCTGGCCGCGGCATTCATCGGGAATGCCGATCAGTCCGGCGCTGTTGTTGCGCCGGGTGCAGCGCTGGATCAGCGAGCGTTCGGCCGCCGGCCACAAGCGCGCGCGATCGTAAATATGGGTGATTTCGTGCAGCACCGTGGCCAGCAGTTCCCGGCGAACGGTGCCGTGGGGGCGATTGGTTTTTTGCGTGGCCGCGCTGCCATCGGTGAGGCTGGCGAGCAGTTTGCGGTTCAGGTCCAGCTCGGAGACGAGCGTTGCCTGACCGTAGGCGTTGCCGGGCATCTCGTCGGTCCAGCCGACATAGATACGCCGGTCCAGACGTTCGATGAAGCTCGGCGGCAACGCGTGCATGGCTTCATCGAGCAGTGCCTGGCTGGCCTGTTGTTGGGCGGGGCTCAAGCCATCGGTCTTGAGCTGCAATTGCAGGCCGGCGTGGGCGCTGTTGCCAAGCAGCAACAACGCCCCGGCCAGCAGCCAGGCGCCGAGTGACTTCACAGTGCGAGGATGGCTTCGGCGAGTACCTGATCACTGGCGTCGCGAGCTTCGGGCACGCGGGTGCGCAAGGTATTGAAGGCGGCTTCCAGGTTGGCACCACGGATATCACCGTCGCTGGCCACGAAACTGGCAGCGTCGTCGTGGGCTTCGCGGATGATTTTCGAATCGCGAATCGACGTAGTGGTGTCGGAGGTGAAATCGATGGTGCGCTGGGAGGCGCGGACGATGATGTTACTGGTGGCTACCAGGGTGTGTGCCTGGGCCATGTCGGCCAACAACAGCAGGCCAAGGGCGGCAGCAATCAGCGGGCTACGCATGGAACGACTCCGAAAAGACAGGGATGACTATTGGACGAGAATTGCCTGTGCCAGTTCAAGGTCGCTGACATGAAGTTTTGGGCGGCTCTTGCGCAGGTAATGCAGGGCGGATTCGAGCTGTGCGCCGCGCATCTGGCCGTCACTGGCAACGAACGCTGCGGCATCGTCGTGCGCGGCGATGATCAGTTTACGGTCGAACGGCGCGGAAGACACCATGCCGGTGGCCCAGACGCTGACAACGGTGTTCTGCGTGGACACATCGAAGGCGTCTGCCAGAGGAATCCAGCAGGCGGTGAGCAGTACAGAAGGGATAAGCAGATTTGAAAGAAAACGCATGAGACTCGGCAGCTGTTGGCGAGTCCCAAGGCTAGCGCAATGCCCGGACTAGAGCCAGCGCTGAAACATCGGGACACGACAGGCGTGCCCCGTAATGTTCCTGTCGCTTAGATCGTCAGAATGGCCTGGGCCAGTTGTGCGTCGGTCGCGTTCAGTTGCGGAGCCTGATGACGGATGTGATCCAGTGCGCTCTCCAGTTTCACGCCACGGATTTCGCCTTCGCTGGCCACGAAGCTGGCAGCGTCGTCACGGGCGGCGAGCACGATCTTGTCGTCACGGAAGGACGAGGTAACGTCAGAAGTGGCATCGGAGGAGGATTTGAGCGCGCCAACCACGGCGTCGGTGGTAACGATAAAGCTGGTGGCGCTGGCGTTGGCAGCTACGATCAGCAGGGCGGCGGCGCTGAGCAGACGAAGACGGGACATGGGAGAACTCCTGTGGATAAACCGTATTGAGAGGTGGCTCGGTGTCTGAAGGTCAGACGCCAGTCGCACAGCATTCGCCACGTTCTGAATGGATCTTAGGCCTCCGTGGGGAATCCGCACAGTGGTCAGGATGCTGGCCTGAACACATTTGAGTAACTGTACTTGTCATTGATCTACTTTTAGAAAACTGTACCTGTCTGGTGTTTCGGGCTGGATATTCAGGTTTTTCTGCCCTGAAACGACAAGACCCGTCGCGGTTTCCCGCGACGGGTCTTGTGTGTTCAATTCGGGTTGCTGGCGGTGGGTCTAGCGACCAGAGCCAGCGACGCTGCTTAGCGCCAGAACGGCTTGCTCAGCTCTTCGTAGCGTTGTGCTTCGCTAATCCCGGCGTCAGCCAGCAGACGCGAATCCAGACGAGCCAGTTGGTGGCGGCTGGAGATGCGGCGCTGCCACAGCATCAGGTTGGCGATAACGCGCAGAGGCAGGGAAGCCTGGGTGTTTACAGCTTTGTCTTCGAAGAACAGTTCGGAACTGAGTGTACGTTCCATGGTTGACATCCTTCCGCTTGTGGCGGGATTAGGTAGTGGTTTAACTGGTGCCCATGATCCTCTCGTTTGGCCAGACACTCTAGATACAGTTCACCTGTATTGTGAGTGACCAGTTAACTGTTTATAGGGGGTGTACGGGTCAAAATTGCGCAAACTGTACCTGTCTGCGCTTATTTGGTGCATTTTTACCCAATTCGATGATTCGAGTAGGCAAAAGCCGTAGGAAAAGACCGGTACAGCAGTACAGTTTTTGACGGCTGCGGTGGTTTTCAAAATACCGCTGGCGAAACTGTGTTTGCGCCAGCGGAAAAATCTGTGCGGATTACACCGCCAGCATGCATCCGGTTTCTTCCAGATTGATGTGCCAGCTCAGGGCATCACGCAGGATGTGCGGGGTGTGGCCGCCAATGGCGCAGGCTTTGTCGAAGTAGTCGTTCAGCGCCTGACGGAAATCCGGGTGTACACAGTTGTCGATGATGACCCGGGCGCGTTCCCGTGGCGCCAGGCCACGCAGGTCGGCCAGACCGACCTCGGTCACCAGGATGTCGACGTCATGTTCGGTATGGTCGACGTGGCTGACCATCGGCACCACGCTGGAAATCGCGCCGCCCTTGGCGATCGACTTGGTCACGAACACCGCCAGGTGTGCGTTGCGCGCGAAGTCGCCCGAGCCGCCGATGCCGTTCATCATCCGCGTGCCGCAGACATGGGTGGAGTTGACGTTGCCATAGATGTCGAACTCAAGGGCCGTGTTGATGCCGATGATGCCCAGGCGCCGCACCACTTCCGGGTGGTTGGAGATTTCCTGCGGGCGCAGTACCAGCTTGTCCTTGTACTTCTCCAGATTGCCGAACACGTCGCTGTTGCGCCGCTCCGACAGGGTGATCGAGCTGCCCGAGGCGAAGCTCAGCTTGCCGGCGTCGATCAGGTCAAAGGTCGAGTCCTGCAGCACTTCGGAGTACATGGTCAGGTCTTCGAACGGCGAATCGATCAGCCCGCACATCACCGCGTTGGCAATGTTGCCGATCCCGGCCTGCAGCGGGCCGAGCTTGTTGGTCATGCGCCCGGCATCGACTTCCTGCTTGAGGAAGGTGATCAGGTGATCGGCGATGGCTTTGGTGTCGACATCAGGCGCCGATACGGTGGACGGCGAATCCGGTTGCTGGGTGATGACGATGGCGACGATCTTCTCCGGTGGGATCGGGATCGCGGTGCTGCCGATGCGGTCGTCGACCTTTACCAGCGGGATTGGCGTACGGGTCGGGCGATAAGTCGGGATATAAATGTCATGCAGACCTTCGAGGTTGGCGTTGTGCGCCAGGTTGATCTCGACGATCACGTGTTTGGCGAAGATCGCGAAGCTCGCCGAGTTACCCACCGAAGTGGTCGGCACGATGTGGCCCTGTTCGGTGATGGCGACGGCTTCGATCACGGCGATGTCCGGCAGCTTCAGTTGCTGGTTGCGCAGTTGCTCGACAGTTTCCGACAGGTGCTGGTCGATGAACATCACTTCGCCGGCGTTGATCGCCTTGCGCAAGGTGCTGTCGACCTGGAACGGCATGCGCCGCGACAGCACGCCGGCTTCGGTCAGTTGCTTGTCGAGGTCGTTGCCCAGGCTTGCGCCGGTCATCAGGCTGATTTTGAGCGGCGTGACCTTGGCTCGCTCGGCCAGCGCATGGGGCACGGCCTTGGCTTCGCCGGCGCGGGTGAAGCCGCTCATGCCGACGGTCATGCCGTCCTCAATCAGCGCAGCGGCGTCGGCGGCGCTCATCACTTTATCCAACAACGAAGGCAGGCGAATACGGTCACGGTACATGGATTATTTTCTCGGGCAGCGAGTAGCAGGATGCGCAGTCTAGTGAATTTCGCGAGCGCCTGTCCCGCTACCAAGGTCGCAAACGAGGCGTCTATTTAGCGGGTTTCAAGTAAAACACCGTTACCGGATCTGCAACAACGCGGCAAATTGTCCGACGTTTTGCGCAAACAAAAACGCCCCGACAAGTCGGGGCGTTCGGTGTTGCCGGCGAGGGTTACTCGACCGCTTTGACCATGTCTTCGATGACTTTCTTCGCGTCGCCGAACACCATCATGGTCTTGTCCAGGTAGAACAGTTCGTTGTCCAGACCGGCATAGCCGCTGGCCATCGAGCGCTTGTTGACGATGATGGTCTTGGCCTTGAACGCTTCGAGGATCGGCATGCCGGCAATCGGCGATTTCGGATCGTTCTTGGCGGCCGGGTTGACCACGTCGTTGGCGCCGAGCACCAGCACCACGTCGGCCTGGCCGAACTCGGAGTTGATGTCTTCCATCTCGAACACCTGGTCGTACGGCACTTCGGCCTCGGCCAGCAGTACGTTCATGTGCCCAGGCATCCGACCGGCCACCGGGTGAATCGCATACTTCACGGTCACGCCATGGTGGGTCAGCTTCTCGGTCAGCTCTTTCAGGGCGTGCTGTGCACGGGCCACCGCCAGACCGTAACCCGGAACGATGATCACGGTGTCAGCGTTGGTCAGCAGGAAAGTCGCGTCGTCAGCCGAACCGGATTTCACCGGACGGGCTTCCTTCTCACCGGCAGGGCCGGCGTCTGCTGTATTGCCGAAACCGCCGAGCAGTACATTAAAGAAGGAACGGTTCATCGCCTTGCACATGATGTACGAGAGGATCGCACCGCTCGAACCCACCAGGGAGCCGGCAATGATCAGCATCGAGTTGTTCAGCGAGAAGCCGATACCCGCCGCCGCCCAGCCGGAATAGCTGTTGAGCATCGACACCACCACCGGCATGTCGGCGCCGCCGATCGGGATGATGATCAGCACACCCATGACGAACGCCAGGGCCAGCATCAGCGCGAACGCGGCGAGGTTGCCGGTCAGCATGAAGGTGACGCCGAGGATCAGCGTCGCCAGACCCAGTACCGCGTTCAGCTTGTGCTGACCGCTGAACTGTACCGGTGCGCCCTGGAACAGGCGGAACTTGTACTTGCCCGATAGCTTGCCGAAGGCGATCACCGAACCGGAGAAGGTGATTGCACCGATGGCTGCGCCGAGGAACAGCTCCAGACGGTTACCCGCCGGGATCGAGTCACCCAGTTGCTTGACGATACCCAGCGACTGCGGCTCCACCACCGCAGCGATAGCGATGAACACCGCTGCCAGACCGATCATGCTGTGCATGAACGCAACCAGCTCCGGCATCTTGGTCATTTCAACGCGCTTGGCCATGATCGAACCGGCGGTGCCGCCGATCAGCAGGCCGACGATCACGTAACCGATGCCTGCGGTAGCCAGCTCAGCCCCGAGCTTATAGATGAGGCCGACGGTGGTGATGATTGCCAGCGCCATGCCGAGCATGCCGAACAGGTTGCCGCGGCGCGACGTGGTCGGGTGCGACAGACCCTTGAGGGCCTGGATGAAGCAGATCGACGCGATCAGGTAGAGCGTCGTGACGAGATTCATGCTCATTACTTCGGCGCCTCTTCTTTTGCTTTCGGGGCTTTCTTCTTGAACATCTCAAGCATGCGGCGGGTGACCAGGAAGCCACCGAACACGTTGACCGCGGCCAGTGCCACGGCGAGGGTGCCCATGGTCTTGCCCAGCGGGGTGACGGTCAGTGCGGCCGCGAGCATGGCGCCGACGATCACGATCGCCGAAATGGCGTTGGTCACCGCCATCAGCGGCGTGTGCAGCGCGGGTGTAACGTTCCAGACCACGTGGTAACCGACATAAATCGCCAGCACGAAGATGATCAGGTTGTAGATACCGGGGGAGATAAGCTCTTCCATCGTCTGAATCCCTGCTTAGGCGTTTTTGCGGATGACTTGGCCGTCGCGGCACATCAGGCACGCGGCGACGATGTCGTCTTCGAGGTTCACTTCGAACTGGCCTTCTTTGGTGAAGACCAGCTTCAGGAAGTCCAGCAGGTTGCGTGCGTACAGCGCCGAGGCGTCTGCGGCGACTTCACCGGCGAGGTTGGTCGGGCCGACGATGGTCACGCCGTTCTCGATCACGACCTGATCGGCCACGGTCAGCGGGCAGTTGCCACCCTGGGCTGCAGCGAGGTCGATGACCACCGAGCCGGGTTTCATCTGCGCCACGGTGTCCGCGCTCAGCAGCGTCGGTGCCTTGCGGCCCGGGATCAGTGCGGTGGTGATGACGATGTCAGCCTGCTTGGCGCGCTCGTGCACGGCCTGGGCCTGACGCTGCATCCAGCTCGCCGGCATCGGGCGGGCGTAACCGCCGACGCCGACCGCGCATTCGCGTTCTTCATCGGTCTCGTAAGGCACGTCGACGAACTTGGCGCCGAGGGATTCGATCTGTTCCTTCACGGCCGGACGTACGTCGGACGCTTCGATGACGGCACCCAGACGTTTCGCCGTGGCAATCGCCTGCAACCCGGCCACACCGGCCCCCAGAATCAGCACGCGCGCCGCTTTCACGGTGCCCGCAGCGGTCATCAGCATCGGCATGAAGCGCGGATAGTAGTGAGCGGCCAGCAGCACCGCCTTATAGCCGGCAATGTTCGCCTGGGACGACAGCACGTCGAGGCTTTGGGCCCGGGAGGTACGTGGCGCCGCTTCCAGGGCGAACGCGGTAATCCCGCACTCGGCCATCTTCGCGATGGTGTCGTTGTTGAACGGGTTGAGCATGCCCACCAGCACCGTTCCGCGCTTGATCAGCGTCAGTTCGGCATCGCTTGGCGCGACCACTTTGAGAATCAGCTCGGCGCCAAACGCGTCATTGGCACTGCCAATGGTTGCGCCTGCCGCTTCATAGGCACTGTCGACAACGCTGGCTTTAACGCCGGCGCCGGTTTGCACAGTGACCTTATGACCTTGGCTGATCAGCTTTTTAATGGTTTCCGGGGTTGCAGCAACCCGTGTTTCACCGGTCTGGGTTTCGAGAGGAACACCAATGTGCACGTCAAATCTCCTGCGTGATCTTATTGAGTAAACCCATGCACTACGGATGGTGCGACTGGGGTGGCCGATCAGCACGATCCCGCCAAATCAGGGCGGGGCGCGGCATTTTGCAGGCGAAGTTTATGCCCTTCAAGGGATTATGACGGGTGACGGAAAATTAACTACAAGTCATCCCGTGACCGAATGTCGCAGATGGCCAGTTGAATCCCTTGCAGGCCGTGCCTTTCAAGGAGTCTGGATGAATTTGAAGAATTTTCTCATCGGTGACGTGAATAGGCCGCAATGAGTCGCGAATGAGGGCGCAAAGCCACGTCGGCAGGCGCTTGTGGGACGTCTGTACGACTTTCGGATACAGTCTGTCTATTTGCGACAAATAGTTATATCTGTAGGGCTTTGATTTTTCTGACTACGGGGTTAGCAATCGCTGAAACCCTTTAGCCCTCTAGGTTGTAGCTGTGTGCCTGATTTACCAGCCAGTCACGAAAAGCCTTGAGTGACGCCGATTCGACCTTTCGCTCCGGAATCATCAGGTAATACGCCTTGATGCTGGAGAGCGCGTTCGGGTTGGCAATCACCAGGCGTTTCTCGGCCAGTTCGCGCTGAATCAGGAACGGTGGAATCAGTGCGATACCCATGTCGTGCATGGCCGCCTGAGCCAGCATGGAGAATAGCTCGTAGCGCGGGCCTGTCATGTCGCGGGGAATGTTCAGGTGTTGCGAGTTGAACCACTGTCGCCAGGCGTACGGGCGGGTGGTTTGCTGGAGCAGCGGCAGATCGGCGATTTCATCGGGTGTCAGATGCGTCTTGTTGCCGAGCAGGGCGGGACTGCATACCGGCATCGGATTCTCGCCCATCAGCCTATGGGATTCGGTACCGGACCAATCGGCATCGCCAAAGTAGATGGCGGCATCGAAGTCAGTGTCGGCAAACAGGAACGGGCGCGTGCGGTTGGTGAGGTTGACCGTCACTTCCGGGTGCTTGAGCTGGAAGTCCTTCAGTCTTGGCAACAGCCATTGCGTGCCGAAGGTGGGCACCACGGCGAGTTCGATCACGTTGGTGCCTTGCTGGCCCATCACCGACAGTGTGTCGCGCTCAACGGCATCGAGTTGGGTGGCGACCCGGCGGCTGTAGGAAAGACCTGCTTCTGTCAGCTTCACCCCGCGACGCGAGCGTCGGAAGAGTTCGACGCTGAGGAAGTCCTCAAGGCTGGCGATCTGTCGGCAAATGGCGCCCTGTGTGAGGGAAAGTTCTTCGGCGGCCTTGGTAAAGCTCTCGTGACGGGCGGCAGCCTCGAAGCTGATCAGGGCGGTGGTGCTGGGTATCTTGCGGCGCATGTACGTCAACCTCACTAATACATCGCTTATTCGGCATTTCGCGACGTTTCGGAGTGAGAAATTAGCACAACAGGATGCGAAATCCTCGTTTGCCGGGAGGGCGAAGCGGGCCTAGGATCAATGCCACGTTAATTCACCCGATTTGCGAGGACTCACTCATGGGCGGTAAAGCTAGCTTCAACTGGATCGATCCCCTGTTGCTGGATCAACAGCTGACTGAAGAAGAACGCATGATCCGCGACACGGCCGAGCAGTTCGCCCAGCAGAGCCTCGCGCCACGCGTTCTGGAAGCCTTCCGCCATGAGAAGACCGATCCGGCGATCTTCCGTGAGATGGGTGAGGTCGGCCTGTTGGGCGCGACCATTCCCGAGCAATACGGTGGCAGCGGCCTCAACTACGTCAGCTATGGCCTGATCGCTCGTGAAGTCGAGCGCGTCGACTCTGGCTACCGTTCGATGATGAGCGTGCAGTCTTCGCTGGTGATGGTGCCGATCAACGAATTCGGTACCGAAGCGCAAAAGCAGAAGTACCTGCCGAAGCTGGCTTCCGGCGAGTGGATTGGCTGCTTCGGTCTGACCGAGCCGAACCACGGTTCCGACCCGGGCGCGATGATTACTCGTGCACGCAAAGTGGAAGGCGGCTACAGCCTGACCGGCGCCAAGATGTGGATCACCAACAGCCCGATCGCCGATGTGTTCGTGGTCTGGGCCAAGGACGATGCCGGCGACATCCGTGGTTTCGTTCTGGAGAAGGGCTGGAAAGGCCTGAGCGCTCCGGCGATTCATGGCAAGGTCGGCCTGCGGGCTTCGATCACCGGCGAAATCGTCATGGATAACGTGTTCGTGCCGGAAGAGAACATCTTCCCGGACGTGCGTGGTCTGAAAGGTCCGTTCACGTGCCTCAACTCCGCACGTTATGGCATCTCCTGGGGCGCGCTGGGCGCGGCGGAGTTCTGCTGGCACACCGCTCGCCAGTACACCCTGGATCGTCAGCAGTTCGGTCGTCCGTTGGCTGCCACTCAGTTGATCCAGAAGAAGCTGGCTGACATGCAGACCGAAATCACTCTGGCGCTGCAAGGCTGTCTGCGTCTGGGGCGTATGAAAGATGAGGGTACCGCTGCGGTTGAAATCACTTCGATCATGAAGCGCAACTCCTGCGGTAAATCCCTGGATATCGCACGCATGGCCCGCGACATGTTGGGCGGTAACGGGATCTCCGATGAATTCGGCGTGGCCCGTCACCTGGTCAACCTGGAAGTGGTGAATACCTATGAAGGTACTCACGACGTTCACGCGCTGATCCTCGGTCGTGCGCAGACCGGCCTGCAGGCGTTCTATTAATAGGAGAGCGACCATGGGCGCGCTGTCGCATCTGCGGGTACTGGATTTATCGCGAGTGCTGGCCGGCCCATGGGCTGGTCAGATCCTGGCCGATCTCGGGGCGGAAGTGATCAAGGTCGAGCGCCCGGGCAATGGTGACGACACTCGCGCCTGGGGGCCGCCCTTCCTGAAGGACGCTTACGGCGAGAACACCAGCGAGGCGGCTTATTACCTGTCGGCTAACCGCAACAAGCAATCAGTGACGATCGATTTTACGCGTCCCGAAGGCCAGAAGCTCGTTCGAGAGCTGGCAGCCAAGTCCGACATCCTGATCGAAAACTTCAAGGTGGGTGGTCTGGCGGCGTATGGCTTGGATTACGAGTCGCTGAAGGCGATCAATCCGGATCTGATCTATTGCTCGATCACCGGTTTTGGTCAGACCGGACCGTATGCCAAGCGTGCGGGTTATGACTTCATGATCCAGGGGCTTGGCGGGCTGATGAGTCTGACCGGGCGACCTGAGGGTGATGAAGGTGCCGGGCCGGTGAAGGTGGGTGTGGCGCTTACGGATATCCTGACGGGGTTGTATTCGACCGTGGCGATCCTGGCGGCGCTGGCTCATCGCGATCACGATGGTGGTGGTCAGCATATCGATATGGCGTTGCTGGATGTGCAGGTGGCTTGTCTGGCTAACCAGGCGATGAATTATCTGACGACGGGCACGGCGCCAAAGCGGCTGGGGAATGCGCATCCGAACATCGTGCCGTACCAGGATTTTCCTACGGCCGATGGCGACTTCATTCTTACCGTGGGCAATGACGGGCAGTTCCGCAAATTTGCCGAAGTGGCCGGGCAGCCGCAGTGGGCGGACGATCCGCGTTTCGCGACTAATAAGCTGCGGGTGGCGAACCGTGCGGTGCTGATTCCGCTGATTCGTCAGGCGACGGTTTTCAAGACTACTGCCGAGTGGGTGGCTCAGCTGGAGCAGGCGGGTGTGCCGTGTGGGCCGATCAATGATCTGTCGCAGGTATTCGAGGATCCGCAGGTGAAGTCTCGAGGGTTGGCGATTGAGCTGCCTCATGCACTGGCGGGGATGGTGCCGCAGGTGGCCAGTCCGATTCGGTTGTCGCGGACTCCTGTCGAGTATCGCCGTGCGCCTCCTTTGTTGGGCGAGCATACGTTGGAGGTATTGCAGCGGGTGCTTGGTCTTGGGGCGGGGGCTGTGGCTGCGATGAAAGAGGATGGAGTGCTCTGATGGTTCTCTCCATATAGAAGAGGTACTGAATCCTTCTTCTATATAGAGGGTATTGAGTGTTTTTTGGCCTATCCGCAAGTTATTGAAAGAAAAGCGAAATTAAGGGTTGACGGCGAATTTTGAGTGTCTATAATTCGCCCCACTTCCGGCGCAGTCGAAACGGAAAACTCCTTGAGATTCAATGAGTTAAGTAGGTTTCGAAGGTGGGTCGCTTCAGTTCATCGAAGCCTGGAAGGAGTTGGAAATGCCGGTTTGTTCGGCGCTTTCAACGGTTCGATCTTCTCGGTCGAAAGCGGAGAAAAAGAGGTGTTGACAGCAGCGTGTAACGCTGTAGAATGCGCCTCCCGCTAACGAGAGATCGGAGCCGCAGGTGG